>CALFOY010000144.1 GCA_937919265.1 uncultured Capnocytophaga sp.
ATATATTTCTAATTTTATATATAATATTTAGAAAACTATTCTTTTAGAAAATAACGATTAACCAATAATTTAATTTTTTATCAAAATAAATATGAAAAAGTTAAATATTTCCTTAAAAAAATTTTGAGTTATAAAAAAAATATATATCTTTGCCCCCTCAAAATAACATAACAGAACGAAGTAACTAAATTAAATTTCTTAATAAACAATGAAAAAAATTATTTTTTCAATCAGTCTATTGGCTGGTTTTAGCGCTTTTGCACAAGATGATGTAAAAACAAGTAACTGGACAAGAGGAGGAAATGTATCTTTACTTTTTAACCAAAGTGCTTTCAATAAAGAATGGACAGGAGGAGGAACTAATAACTATGGAGGGAATTTATCTCTAAGTTATGATGCAAACTATAAAAAAGACTCTTGGGCTTGGGATAATAAACTTCTTGTAGATTATGGACTTACAAAAGTAGATGGAGATGAATTTACTAAAAAAACAAATGACCGTTTAGCGATAACTTCTCTTTTAGGAAAACAAGCTACAGAAACTTGGTATTACTCTTTCTTTGCTAATTTCCAAACTCAAATAACAAGAGGGTATGTGTATAGCGCAGATGGTAAAACACGTACAGAGAAAACAGACTTTATGGCTCCTGGATATTTGTCTTTTGGTCCTGGTATGCTTTGGAAAAAAAGTGATAACTTAAAAGTTAATATCGCTCCTGCTACTTCTCGTATGATTTTTACAAAAAGTAGATATACTTTAAACGGAGCACACTTTGGGGTAGAGCAAGGAAAAACTTTCCGTTATGAGTTTGGTGCTTCTCTTACAGCATATGCTAAATTTAATATTGCAGAGAATGTTTCTGTTGAAAATATTTTGTCTTTGTATAGTAATTATCTTGATAAACCTCAAAATGTGGATATGGACTATACAATGAATTTAGCAATGAAAGTAAATAATTATCTTTCTGCTAACCTTACCTTCCAAGCTATTTATGATGACGATGCAGTAAAAGCATTCCAAATTCGTGAGGCTTTTGGTGCAGGACTTACTTATAAATTTTAATACATTATTTATGAAATAAAAAAAGCTATCTGTTTAAGATAGCTTTTTTGTTTATAATTTATTTTTAGAGAATTCTTTACGACCAATAGCCTGTGTGATTATATCTTTTCGAATATCCCAACCTCGTGCCGGTGAATATTCACGTGCATAGTAGATAATTTGTAAATGCAAATCATTCCATTTTTCTTTTGGAAATAATCGTTTGGCATCTTTTTCTGTTTGTTCCACACTTTTACCTGTGGAAAAATTCCAACGATACATCATTCTATGTATATGTGTATCTACAGGAAAAGCAGGTTCATTAAAGGCAACACTCATTACAACACTTGCTGTTTTATGCCCTACTGCTGGCAGAGCTTCTAATGCTTCAAAACTTGCAGGAACTTCACCTCCATATTTATTGATAAGAATATGAGAAAGCTCATAAATTCCTTTAGATTTCATAGGAGAAAGGCCACAAGGACGAATAATATCTTGTATTTCCTCTTTGCTCATTTTTATCATATCGTACGGATTATCAGCCTTTTCAAATAATAAAGGAGTGATTAGATTTACTCTTGCATCTGTACATTGAGCAGATAGAAGAACCGCAATAAGCAATGTATAAGGGTCTTTATGTATGAGAGGTACAGGCGGATTTGGGTATAACTCTTCTAGAGTATCTATGGCAAATTGTATCCTTTCTTTTTTATTCATAAAATGGAATTAACAAAAATTATCTAAAATGAAAAATCTTTTTTATGGTGTAAATGATATAAAATACTTAATCCTTTTATAGTATGGTATTTATCATTTAAGTTTATTTTATTTGTTAATTCAGAAAAAATAGTACCTACACCTCCTGTTGAAATGACATAAAAATCAGAGTTATAATCGTTTTTTATTCGCTCTATAAGTCCTTCTACCATTGCAGTATATCCGTACATTATTCCACTTTGCATACACGTTTCGGTATCCATTCCCAAAGTAGCTTTTGGTTTTTTTAGTTCTATTTCAGGGAGTTGTGCAGTGTCACTAACTAAAGCATTTAGAGAGGTGATTACTCCAGGAGCTATGATTACTCCTATCATTTGTCCTGTTTCTTCAATGCCTGTTAGGGTTAATGCTGTGCCAAAATCAATAATAATTTTTTTCTTATTTGGAAATAAATAATGTGCAGCAACAGCATTGGCGTAAAGGTCGGTCCCCATTTGGTTAGAGCTGTGTTTTACTTGGCTTAAAGTATTTCTATTTACAATAAGTGGCTCTATATCAAGGGCTTTTTCTAATACTTTTGATATAATCAAAGTTTGATGAGGAACAACAGAACCGATAACAATATCTGTAATTTCATTGTTTAATTCTTCAAATTGATGAGTATAATTTTGAAAAATTAGCTGAAATTCACCTGCAGTTTTATAAGGTTTGGTCGAGATTGTCCAAGAGTATTTTACCTTTACTCCATTCATTATCGCAAAACGAATATTAGAATTACCTATATTAACGGCTAAAAGCATATTTTTATGTTAAAATTATAAATTATCTGACGCAAACCATTCTGCAAAAGAACTTTCAGTTTCTTGTAGTCGTAAAGAAAAAAGAGAGATAGATTTAGGTAGTTGCGCTTGTATTTTATGGGCAAAATCAATGATTAAGTTTTCACTAGTTGGTTGATAATCAACCATTATAACATTGTGCCCTTCTGCTAGTAATTTTTCTCCAATAGCTTTATGAGGAGACTGATTGTTAAAAATAACAGAATGGTCAAAGGGTTTTATAATCTCCTGATTTACAATATTTTTTAAATCTCCAAAGTCAATTACCATTCCATTTTTTATATGAGAAGAATCATTAATAGGTTCTCCTATTACTGTAACAAATAGTTTATAACTATGTCCGTGAATGTTTTTGCACTTCCCATCATAGCCAAATAAAGCGTGTCCCTGTCTCTTATACACATCTGACGCTGCCGACGAAGAGGAT
>CALFOY010000145.1 GCA_937919265.1 uncultured Capnocytophaga sp.
CTGAAGAGCGAAAGAAATACATTGCTATTTTGCATCATCAGCGGGAAATATTGCAACAACTGAATAAGAACCCACGTATTGATGAAGAGCAAATACGCAATTTCCACCGACAATTGAATTTAGAAGAAGAAAGATGGGAAGTTAATTAACGTGAGTTCAACGTAAGTAATTGTTTAACAATCAGCAAAATATTTTAAATTCCCCACAAAGCCAGCGAGGACTCACAGCTGGGTATGTGAAACACGAATTTAGAATTGTATAAAACTCTTTACTTTTCATTATCTCACAAATTTTCACCTAATGGTGAATTCTTTTGTAAATATATTGTGATACAAAGCTGCAAATCAATGTTCTGTTATATCGAACTGACGTTATTTTACCATATAGAAATCGTCCTTTACTTTTAATAGTTGATAGCCGAGATGTTTATTAGTATATACACTGATAATGCCAAAAGACTCTATTGTTTCAGTGTCATTTGTATAATAGGTTGTAGAGGTTTTTGATAGTTCTTTTTGATTTTTGATGTAAGAGAATTGGGTTTTTAATCTGAAGGTGTAAGGCTGGGTTTTTACCTCAAAATACAAAATAGTTTCATATTTATCTCCTTTTTCTTTGTAGCTTTCTACGTAGAGAGGATTGATACGTGTGCGTTTAAGAGTTTCTTCTTTTTTAGAGAAACGCTCTGAATTTTCATCAAAAATATTAGAAATGTCTTGTTCTACTTCTAGTATATCATTTGCTGGCATACGTTCTCCTAAGGAATTGTATTTCTCCATATAGTCAATAACAGATGTTTTGTCACGGTCAATAGGTCTTGATTTATCATAGATAACCAACTCATTTTGAGGGTTGAGGTAGATACCTTTTGCAATGTGATGAATATCTTCAGGCAGTCTCACAAGGTGTTTTTCTCCTTCTAAGTTATATATCTTATAGTCTGATGTATAATGATAGCTTTTATAGACTTTGGGCAGGGTTAATCTCTCATATACTTTAGAAAAAGTAACTCCCAAAGTACCCATTATAAATTTAAAGAAAACAAGGGTACAGATGACAGCAAGAGCTCCACTTATTTTTTGATTATAGGCAAAGGAATAGCATATGCTCGCTCCCAATATAAAAGGAATAGGAAAAAAAATGATAGATATCTCTCTGTCATAACTGGAGGTAAATCTCATAACAAGAAAGGCATAAAGGGCTGCCAAAGCAATACCCGATAGTATAGAGAGAAATATAATCAAAAACATTTTTTTAATATTTTTATTCATAATTTTTAAACTTCTATATCAGCATTCGGATTGTACTTTCTGATAAGCTTTTCCAAATAAGGATAAGCGCTGGTATACACCTCAAATCTAGTGGTTTCAGGTGATAGAATCTCTACCAGATTACTGCCTCTTCCTGTATAGTGGCAGCGCACTTTTTGTACTTTTTTAGGGTCAATTTCTTTGATTTCAAAGAGGGTAAATAAATAGAGCCTGTCACAACAAATTACAAAGGTAGGAGCGTATTTGTAGTAAAAAGATAAGGAAGATTGCGCTTGTAATAAGAACTGAAATTCCTCTTCAGTCATCTGTTCTATGAGTTCTTGTAGCCTTTTAATTCTTTTTTTTATCCGATAAAAGACAAAGCAATATAACAATAATGCTATAATTATTACCGAGAAAAAAGGAGAGCTGGGAATGTCAGATAATGTCTTTTCTTTTATAACTGTTTGATTTACAATAAAAATAGTTAGCACTACTATCGCAATAGCAATCGTGGTGACAACTGAAAACCTCGTATACTTTTGTATACCTTCAATATATTTTAGTCTATCAAGAGAAAGCATCTTAAGAAAAATTATGGGTAGAAAAATAGTTTTTCACTACAAATGTACGTTATTTCTTTGAATCACACAAAGATTCATTTAACTAAATATAGAAAGCCATTCCTCAATGTTATCAGGATTGTTGAAAGATAAGGCTCTTTGTAGGTCGGTGTCATCAGGGGGCATTAGTTCTACGTTGATATACACTTGTTCTCGTGGTTGGTTGAGGGCAAAAATACCCGTCTCGTCAAGTTTTTTCATCGCATATACCATAGCAGCAAGTCGCAAGTCGTATTCCTCATTCCATTGCTCCTCATTGTTGTAATCCATAAGCGAGTCGCGCTGCTCAAACAATTGTACCACCTGCTGAAAATATTCCTCATAACCAAAAGCGTAATAAGGGCTATCGGCAAATGAGTATTTATAGTATGGCATTTCCTCTTGGGGGATAGCATTTTCATTTACGAATCGCTCTAAAGCTTCCACCGACCACGCCGCAATACAAGGAGGAAGTGCCTCCCCCGTAGTGAGTAACACACAATAGTAATAATGCTCTCCGTTTTCAAAGAGTTTTAAAAATGCTTTTTGAGTAGCCTCAAAAATAGCATCGCCTAATGATTGTAGTTCATGGGTCATTTTGTTTTTAATTTATCCTTTCAATTTGTCCCAATCTTTTTTAGGGTTAAGGAGTTCGGTGGAACGATATAAGAGTGAGTCCTCTTCATTTCCGTCGTAATCATCTATATAAAAGGCAAAAAGAAGTAAGCCGTTTTCCTCGCGATTGCCAAAAAGCCCTTCTTTATCACACTCGGCAAGGGCATTGAGCAGACAATCCTCAAAGTCCTTGCGCAAAGCATCATATTGTTCCTCCTCATCGTCACCATCTAAAGCCTGTACCAAGAGATAAGTCTCTTTGTACAAATGACTTTGGTTGTCGAGCCAGTTGTCGGCATTTTCTTGTACAGGCACATAAGAACCATCGTAGTCCTCTTCACATTCACCACTCCATATAGCGTCTAATATCGTAGCATTGGGGTCATAAGCCTTGATAGCTTCCCGACTGATAGCTGCATCACCAACAGCAAAGAAATCGTCTACTAAGAATAGATAATAAGCCTCTAAATGAGCTCCTTTACTATCGGCTTTGGCTTTAATATGAGAAAATGAGTAGCGAAAATGTTCTTTCGCCAACTGTTGAATGTGATTTTTTTGTTCTTGAGTCATTTTATTTTTA
>CALFOY010000146.1 GCA_937919265.1 uncultured Capnocytophaga sp.
GCTCGGAGATGTGTATAAGAGACAGATATCAATATAATTCTAAAAGTCATCCTTTTGAAAAATTATTAAATGATATTCTTTGTAATATTTATCTGTATAGTGATGATTTAGTTATACATCGAGATAAAATAAAACATTTTGTTAAATGTACTGATTTTCAAACTCTTGAATATGCATCTAAAACAAATAAATTATATGAAGATGAAGAATGTTTTTTTCATCCAGAGTTAGAAATATTCATACTCACTTCTCATAATCTTACTAATGATTATGACTCTGAAATGTTTGAAGAAGGTCTTTATAAAGTGAATAATATTTATTATGACAACCAAAATGAGTCTATAAAAGATAATTTAAGAATCCTTTTTGATGAGTATTTAGAGAAATACTTACCCAAGAAAGCAAAAGTTTCTATTTTGTTACGTACTCAACATGGTTTTGACTTGAAAACCCATACAATAAAACCTTTTCGCATTGATTTTGAAACAATGTATAATAACGATTTTTTAGAAGTCCATCAAAGGGTGAAGCATAGCATAACTAATGAAAATAAAGGAATTGTCCTTTTTCACGGAATCGCGGGTTCGGGCAAAACGAATTATATAAAATGGCTTACAAGCCAAGTGCCTAATAAGAAATTTATTTTCGTGCCTACATCGATGATTAGTTATTTAACCGATCCTTCTTTTATGGGAGTATTGATTGATAATAAAAATTCAGTTCTTGTTCTTGAAGATTGTGAAAATTATATCGCTGAGCGTACCTCTTTCAATAGTAATACAGATGTGGTTTCATCTATTTTAAACATTGCCGATGGAATGCTGTCCGATGTTCTTGAATGCCAACTTATTTGCACATTCAACTCGGATATTTCTAAGATTGACTCTGCTCTTTTAAGGAAAGGAAGACTTATCGCTGAATATAAATTCAAAGAGCTTTCTGTAGAAAAATGTAATGCTTATTTACTTTCCTTAGGTAAAGAAGCAAAGGTTAATGAGCCTTGTTCTCTTGCCGAATTAACTAATATGGAAGTTAAGGAAATAAAAGATAATAATAATAAAAAAATTGGTTTTCGTTAAGTAAAAGTTGATTTGTATTTTTGTGTAGAACAAAAAGAAAGATAAAATAAAAAATAATATTTTAATGATTATCACAATCTATTAATGTAAGTAAGTGAAGAAAATAGTTTTGTTTTTGTTTTTATAAAGGTAGAAATATTTTTCAACAAAATAGTTTTGTGTTATATTTTTTTCGTAACTTTGCCTAGAAGTTAATTTATCTTTTTTTATAAAAAGAAATAGTAAATAATTTCATAGGTAGATAAAGCAAATAGATAGTGTATGTTTGCTTTGTAGTAGTTTATTTATACTTTTCAAAAGTTAATGTAATCTTTGATGTAGTTTATTTGTTCTTGATGAAAGTTTATTTGTATTTTCAGTTTGTAATTATGAACTATTTAAAAGGAAAGATTGATGATTGAAAAATGTTTAAATAAAATAGAAGAAATGTAATAATTTGTTAGTAAGTTGAAATTAAAAATAATTAAGTTATGCCTAAACCATATGCTATACGTATTACCGCTACGAAGGTAATGATTGATGCTCTCCGTAGAAATGACGGAAAGATAACAAAAATTGATAACACTTTTGTTGATGAAATGGAAGCATTGCGTGCAGAAGTGGAAAAATTAAATGGTGAGCAAGAAAAACTAAAAGCTGACCTTAAAGCTAAGACAGAAGCTTTTGTTTCTAAGATGAAAGAGCTTGACCAGAAGTATGCTTTTGCGAAAAAGCGTATAAAAGTAGATGTCCCTCAAGTATCTTGGAAAGAATTTGGGGTAGATGCTACAAGGTAGATAAAAAACATTGTAATCAATAAATTGTTTGTAGTATAAAATAAAGATGGTTAAATGAACTATGTATATACTTCTGTAGAGAATAATGTTGCTATTATAGAATTTTCTAGCGAACAAGCTAATGCACTTTCGATGGATTTACTCCATAGATTGGCAAAAGAACTTGATGCAGCTTCTGTTAATGATTCTGTAAAAGTTGTATTATTAAAAAGTGCAGGCGAAAAAACTTTCTGTGCGGGTGCTTTTTTTGATGAATTAGTAAAGGTAGATTCATTAGAAAGTGGGAAAGTCTTTTTTAGCGGTTTTGCAAGCGTACTCAATGCTATTCGTAACTGTTCAAAGCCAGTTATAGGCAGAGCGCAAGGCAAAGCAGTTGGAGGAGGAGTAGGGATACTCGCTACTTGTGATTATGTATTCGCTACTGAACAAGCAAGTATCCGTTTGCCAGAATTGAGTATTGGTATTGGTCCCTTTGTTATCGCTCCTGCAGTTGAGAGAAAAATAGGAATAGGCGCACTCTCCGAGCTCTCTTTCTCTCCAGACCAATGGAAAAATGCTTATTGGGCAGAGAAAAAAGGGCTATACGCACGTGTATTTGAGAATATCTCTGAAATGGATAAAGAAATCCAATATTTTGTACAGAAGCTCACTTCTTATCCTATAGAACCCCTTTTAGAAATCAAAAAAATCTTATGGAAAGATACTCCAATTTGGGGAGATGTGCTTTTTAATAATGCTGAAATTTCAGGAAAATTAGCATTATCTGAATATACTAAAGAAAAATTAAAGACTAAAAATAAATGATTGCGCTACAACAGAACATTGCTGAGATACAAGAAAAAATAGCCAATGCTCCCGATAATGGTTACGTTATTGGCATACTCATAGGAAGTTTGTTACCTTTTGCTGTATTGGTAGCCTTGGGGTATCTTTTGTATTCTTATTATAAAAATAAAAACAATTCTAAATAAAAATGTCAGTACAAGAAACTACTTTGGAGATCCGTTTGGATAATCTTGAACACAATGTACTTCAACTTAAAAAATATTTAAAAGCTGATACAAAATTTTTAGCAGTAGTAAAAGCCAATTCTTATGGAAATAATTCCGTTGCTATAGCTCAATATTTAGAGAAGAAAAACTTAGCCGATTATTTTGCAGTGGCTTTCACCAGTGAAGGAGTAGAGTTACGCAAAGCAGGAGTAAAGAAGCCTATTCTTATTTTCCATCCCCAATTGGTAGATTTTGAGGAGATACTTCGTTATGATTTGGAACCCACTTTGTATTCCAAAAGGCTTATAACTCATTTTATTGATTTCGCTAAGGAAAATAATTTACACGAATATCCTTTTCATTTGAAATGTAATTCAGGAATGAATCGCTTAGGGTTTTCTGTGGAGGAAATAGATGATATTTGCGAGATTATCAAAGTGCAAAATAATATAAAAGTAAAGACTTCTTTTTCTCACTTATTGGCTTCTGAGGATATTCAAGCGCGTCCATTTATGCAAAAGCAAATAGCTCTTTTTAAAGAATTTCAAAAGAAACTAGAAGTTCATTTTTCTCATAAAATTATTTATCATAATTGCAATACTTCGGGCATACTGAACTATCCAGAAGCTCATTTTGATATGGTTCGTAGCGGTATAGGTATGTACGGATTTGCTAATGACGTACGTTTGCAAAAGGATTTCAAACCTATAACAATTCTTAAAAGCATAATTTCTCAGATACACACTATTCAGGAAGGGGAATATGTAGGGTATAATTTTGGTTTCCAAGCTCAAAAAACAATGGAAATAGCTACTATTTCAGTAGGCCACGCTGATGGATTGAATCGCATTTATGGTAAAGAGGTAGGTTTTGTTTTTATTAAGGATAAAAAATGTCCTATTGTAGGGAATGTTTGTATGGATATGATAATGGTAGATATAACAGGTATGTGCTGTGAGGAAGGAGATGAAGTCATTATCTTTGATGAGCGACACACTAGTGAAACCTTAGCGGAAACAGCACAAACAATTTCTTACGAGCTTATCACCTCACTTTCCCGAAGAATAAAAAGGGTATTTATAGAATAAAAATTCTTTCAGAATGATAAAGGAATTAATATAAAAAGAATGAAACAAAAAGACAATACTAAAAATATGAAATGTAATAGAAAATATAATTTATTTTTAATAAATGTATTTTTTATTACTCTATTTGGGCTTTTTTCTTGCGAAAGTGATGATATTTGCGCTAATCCGGCACCAACGCCCCGCCTGATTTTACGTATCCAAGATAAAGATAAACCTATACAACATAAATTAGTTAATAATTTAATAGTTTTTGGAAAGGATAACTCTAAGGTAATCCTTAAAGCCTCAACAGATTCTATTGTTCTCCCTTTGAAAATGCTTGAGAATGAAACAACTTTTGTTTTAGTCAAAGATGCAGTAACGGATTCAAATGGGAATATTACCTCTGGCGACCAAGCAGAACTAAAAGTTACTTATACTCCTGAAAATTTATTTATAGATAAAGGTTGTGGCTATGGGTTTATATTCAAAAACTTACAAGTGAGTTTGTCCAACTCTTCTTGGATAACTCGTACTAATGTAATTAATAACACTATTCAAGATGAAAGAAAAGCTAGCGTACATATTTATTATTAGTTTTTTTTGTATTAATATTAGTTTTGCTCAAGAGAAACAGAAAACTTATGCGCATACTTATGGGCTTCGTATAGGAGCAGATATAAGTAAGCCTATTCGTTCTTTTTTAGACAAAGGGTATACAGGATTGGAGTTGGTAGGAGATTATCGATGGTCTTATAGATATTATTTAGCTGCAGAACTAGGCAAAGAACGGAAAGAGACATCTACTCAATACTTTGACTTTACAACTAATGGACAATATATAAAGCTCGGGTTTGATTATAATACCTATGATAACTGGTACGGAATGGAGAATATGATATATTTTGGAGGGCGTTATGGTTTCTCTATTTATTCTCAGGAGGTTACTTCATATACTTGGCATACGATACATAACTATTGGAATGAGAACTTAATGGGGAACGATACCAATATATTGCAAAAATATACAGGACGTACAGCACATTGGTTGGAATTAGTAACAGGACTGAAAGTAGAATTACTCAAAAACTTATATGCATCTGCTTCTTTCAGGTTTAGTTTTCTTTTATACCAGAAGGAAAATGACTTTCCTAACTTTTGGTTACCAGGTATTGGGAGAGTATGGGAAAGAAGTCGTTTTGGAATAAATTATAATTATACAATAACTTATATGATTCCCTTTTATAAAAGGAAAAATGAGAAGAAAGCTAATTAAGGCTTTCTTTTTTTATTTTTTGTGAATCTATAAAGGAATGCCGAAAAGTTATTTTTCTAAAAAGAATCAAGTTGAAAAATGAAATATATGTATTAAAAAATAAGTTAAAAATAACTGAAATATACAAAATATTTGCTATATTTGCTCTTTAATATCTTAAAAAAATTAGAATACTTCTCAGAATATAGAAAAGGTTTCAGTAATAATTGCATTCCTTGAAAAAGAAAGTATAAAAAATTAAAGAATAATTCATAACATTATCATATAATGAAAAAAATACTAATATTATCTTCATTGATTGCTATAAGTTGTAGCAATCCTAAAGAAATAACATTTAAAATGGAAGATATTAATATCATTCCGAAACCTAATGAGCTATCTTTACAAGAAGGAAATTTCAAATTTGATGAGAATACAACTTTTGTAGTGCCAGATTCATTGAAAAATGTTGCAGAAATACTTACTTCTAAGTTTAAAATAGTAAAAAATTGGGATATTAAGCTACAAACTCAAGAAAAAACATCTAATTTTGTTCAATTTGTACCAGATAAATCTATCAGAAAAGAAGGATATGCATTAAAATCAGACAAAAATGGTGTGACAATTAGTGCAAATGATTATAATGGCTTTCTTTATGGGGTAGAAACTCTAAGACAATTGTTGCCTTTACAAATAGAAGCAAAAGAAAGAGTAGGGCAGGAGGTAAGTTGGGTTATTCCTTCAGTAGAGATTAATGACTATCCACAGTACCATTGGCGAGGTTTGATGTTAGATGTATCTCGTCATTTCTTTCCTAAAGAATATATTATAAAAACATTGGATAGAATGGCTATGCTTAAACTCAATGTTTTCCATTTTCATTTAGTTGATAATGAAGGTTGGAGAATTGAGATTAAGAAGTACCCTAAACTCACAGAGATTGGAGCTTTGCGTGAGGATAAAGAACATCTTCACTGGAATGAAAGAGAGTCTGCAAATCGTTCTTTCGATAAAGAACAAAAAGCGAATACAAATATTGCAGAGCAAGAAAATAAAAAACAATACGGAGGATTCTATACTCAAGAGGATATAAAAGAAATTGTTGCATATGCTCAAAAACTGGGGATAAATGTAGTGCCTGAAATAGAAATGCCAGCGCATACAATGAGTGCCATAGCTTCTTATCCGAATTTGTCTTGCCATAAGCAACAAATAAGAGTTCCTTCTGGAGGAGTATGGCCTATTACAGATATTTATTGCGCTGGGCAAGAAGAAACATTTGTTTTCCTTGAGGATGTCCTAAAAGAGGTAATGGATTTATTTCCAAGTAAGTATATTCACATAGGCGGAGATGAGGCAACTCATACCGAATGGGAGAAATGCAAAGCTTGTAATCAAAGAATGAAAGATGAAAACCTTAAAGATGTTCATCAATTACAAAGCTATTTCATAAAACGTATGGAGAAATTCTTGATGAATAATGGTCGTACGCTTATCGGTTGGGACGAAATAATAGATGGAGGGTTACCTCAAAATGCAGCTGTTATGAATTGGCGAGGAATAGATATTGTTAAAAAATCTATTGAGCAAGGGCACGATGTTGTATTAACGAGTGATTTCTATATTGATAAGTATCAAGGACTTCCAGATAATGAGCCTTTAGCTATTGGCGGGTATGTAACACTAAAAAGCATCTACGAAAATGAATTAGGCAAAGATAAATTAAGTGCAGAGGAGCAGAAATATATTTTAGGTGGACAGGCAAACCTTTGGGCAGAGTATATTATAAGTGAATCTTTATCTGAATATATGATTTTCCCTAGATTTTTCGCACTTTCTGAGATAAATTGGAGTAATAAAGAGAAAAATTGGGATAATTTCATTGAAAGAGTTAAAAAATTCTTCCCAAGATTGGAACTAATGGGGGTAAATTATGCTAAATCAATTTATCAAATAACAGCAAACATAGAAAATATAGATGATAAAAGCGAAAAAATAAGAATTTCTCTACAAAGTGAAGCTCCTAATTCAGATATTCATTATTTAATTGATGACGATAATTGGGATAATTCTCAAAAATATATAACTCCTATTGAGGTAAATAAAACAACAAAGATAAAAGCGGCTTCTTTCTTAGAAGGAAAACCTCATAAAGCTATTTATGAGAATACAATTACTTTCCATAAAGCACAAGGAAAACCTGTAACCTATCAAGTTCCTTATCATAAAAACTATCAAGGAAAAGGAGATGGAACGTTAACTAATATATTAAAAGGTACAAAAAACTTCCACGATGGTCAATGGCTTGGGTGGCTTGGGCAAAATACAAGTTTCACTATTGATTTACAGGAGAAACAACCTATAGAACGTGTTGTTTTGGGCGCTCTTGAAGAGCAAGGACAAGGAATATTTTTCCCTATCAGTATTACTGTCTATACTTCTCTTGATGGAAGTAATTTCACAAAAGTAGCTCATCAAAATAATCCTTATAAAAAGAATGGATACTCTATTCTTAAAGGATTTGAGTTCAATCTTGAAAAACAAGAAACAAGATACATAAAAATAGAGCTAAAAGTATTAGATAAAGCTCCAAATGGTGGAGATGCTTGGCTATTCCTTGATGAAGTACAGGTTTTTTAGATAGTAAAACTAAAAAACAACTAAAAAATTCTTTTTTTAACATTTAGGATAAGTATATTTTTATCTTATCCTAAATGTTTTTTCTAATAAGGTTTTATGGTAAGAAAAATTAATAAAAAAAAGAGAATAAATTATTATTTATTGGAGGGATTATTATTAAATTTTGTATCTTTGCACTCATAAAATAAAAAATAAATATAAATAATCATATAAAAATGAAAAAATATATCGATACAGGAAAGAAAGATACTCGTAGTGGGTTCGGAGCTGGATTGGCAGAGTTAGGCAGACAAAATGAAAATGTAGTTGCTCTATGTGCAGACCTTATAGGCTCTCTGAAAATGGAAAAATTTATTGAGGAAAACCCTACAAGATTCTTCCAAATAGGTATAGCCGAAGCAAATATGATGGGTATAGCCGCAGGGCTTACCATTGGCGGGAAAATTCCTTTTACAGGTACTTTCGCTGCTTTTTCTACTGGGCGAGTGTATGACCAAATTCGTCAATCTATAGCCTATTCTAACAAAAATGTGAAGATTTGTGCTTCTCACGCAGGTTTAACTCTTGGAGAGGATGGCGCTACTCATCAAATTTTAGAAGACATTGGTCTAATGAAGATGTTGCCTAATATGGTAGTAATCAATCCTTGTGATTATAACCAAACCAAAGCCGCTACAATAGCTATTGCAGAATATGAAGGACCTGTTTATCTTCGATTTGGACGCCCAGCAGTAGCAAATTTCACTCCTGAAGACCAAAAATTCCAAATAGGAAAAGGTATTTTACTCAATGAAGGTAAAGATGTAACAATTATTGCTACAGGACACTTAGTTTGGGAAGCATTACTTGCTGCAGAAGCCTTAGAAGAGCAAGGAATTTCTGCTGAAGTAATCAATATTCATACAATTAAGCCTTTAGATGAAGAAATTATACTCAATTCTGTTAAGAAAACCAAAGCCGTTGTTACTTGTGAGGAACATAATTATTATGGAGGGTTAGGAGAGAGTGTAGCAAGGGTCTTAGTGAAGAATTTCCCTGTTCCGCAAGAGTTTGTAGCAGTGAATGACACCTTCGGGGAGAGTGGCACTCCTGATGGATTGATGAAAAAATACGGATTGGATAAAGAAGGAATTCTTAAAGCGGTTGACAAAGTAATAAAAAGAAAATAAAAAATTAAAAGCTATCAAGTTATTTTGATAGCTTTTTTTAATAATCTTATATCAATCAATGAAATATTCATTCATAATAAAGATAAATGAATATCAATAATAGAATTCCTTATATATCAAAGCAAATTATATTTATTTTGGAGCAATTTCTAAGATAGGATGTAGCATTTCTTTCTTTGTTATATTACTTTTGCTACTTAAATCAGGGTAATAAATAGTATTATTTATTTTTACACCATCTTTTTCCTCTGCAGATTCAGAAAATGCTTCTATTTTTTTCATATTTATTACATTTGCTTTATATTGATTACCTATTCCATCAACAAAAAGAGGAGTAAGACCATCATACACCAAAATATATTTATTATGAAGGCTTTTTTTCTCTATTTTAGAATAGATAGCAGGTATAAATATATTTTCACTAGAATATATAGAAAGGAACTTTACATATCCTACTTTATCTCCAAGCTCTAAGAAATAGCCATTCAAAGCATTCTTTTCGATTTTTGTATAAATATGAGGAATTCTTACATTTCCTTCTAAGTCTAAAAAGCCATAGCGTTGCTCTTTTTTTACTAAGAATACCCCAAAACTCTTGTCGTATTTTAAATATTCATATTCTAACGGAATGATGCTTTCTCCTTTTTCATTTATTGTTCCATACTTTTTATTTTTTTCAACAATTGAAAAGTTATCTTCAAAACTAGTCATATAAGAATAGGTTGGCGGTAGGATAACCTTTCCTTTATAAGACAATCCGTAATATCCTTGTTCATAAAAAGGAATTACTTTATCAGATTTATCAACTTCTTTATAAATGTCTTTATATTCGTACTGTTTTCTATCACCAAAGGCTAAAATAAAAAGCCCTCTATCTATGAATTTTTCAACAACAAGGTCGCCATTTTCATTAGGCTTAATACGAATACGATAAATGTTTATATCAGAAAAGAAAGGGAATAAAGGAATTATTCTGAAGCTAGAATAAAACCTCCAAAAAGATTTTTTTTGTTTGCCTTTGTATCCTTTTTTTATAGTTGTGAGTACAGAATCTTTCTTTTTGTCATAGATAACATAAAGTGAGTCTCCTTTAAATTGAACATTGAAACGGTGTATAGACTTTTTATTTTCTTTTTCATCCTCCAAAAAAAAGAAATATGTAGATAAGCTGTCTTTATTCATTTCTGAATAAGCAGAATAAGACTTGTCATTAAGGACAGACATATCTATTCTTGAAGATTTGCAAGATGCTAAAAGAAATAAGAGAGAAAGAATGAAGAGTATTTTATATTTCATAATGATAAAAGTTTTTTATAGTATAAATTTTCTATATAATAAATAGATGTAAGTATATAATATTCAATTTATGTTATAAAATAATATTATATTTCAATATATTCATAAGACATGTTTATATAGTATAAGGATATTATTATATTTTATAAAGTCAAAGTTATATTTGGCAAAGTTAAAATAATATTTTATAAAGTCAAAATTATATTTGGCAAAGTTAAAATAATATTTTATAAAGTCAAAATTATATCTAACAAAGTCAAATCAATATTTTATAAAGTCAAAATTATATTTGGCAAAGTTAAATAGATATTTTACAAAGTCAAAGTCGTATCTAATAAAGTCAAAATCATTTTTTGTAGCAATAATGGTTAATAATATAATATTTTTATGTAATAAGTAGGTTTTTAGGTTATATTATCAATGAATATTAATAAAAAAAGGGATAAAATAGAATTTATCCCCTTAAAGTAATTAGTATTTTTATTATCTTGCTTGGATTATAGAAACAAAATCATCAGCAATAAGAGATGCGCCTCCAATTAAGCCTCCATCAACATCTGGATTAGCAAAAAGAGAAGCAGCATTTTTAGCATTACAGCTACCACCATAAAGAATAGTAACATTGTCAGCTACTTCGTTTCCGTATTTCTCATTGATAGTTTTTCTTATGAAAGCGTGAATTTCTTGTGCTTGCTCAGGAGAAGCAGTTTCTCCTGTTCCGATAGCCCATACTGGTTCATATGCAAGAACGATATTAGCCCAATCAGAAGCTGATAAATGGAAAAGAGCTTTTTCTATTTGGCTTTTTACAACTTCAAAGTGTTTGTTAGCTTTTCTTTCAGCAAGTTTCTCTCCTATACAAAAGATAATTCTCATTTGATGAGCTAAGGCAGTATCTACTTTTTTAGCAAGGCTCTCGTCTGTCTCATTGAAGTACTCTCTACGTTCAGAGTGTCCAAGTATAATGGTTTTAACGCCAATACTTTCAAGCATATCAGCAGATACTTCACCTGTATAAGCGCCTTTTTCAGCAAAGTGCATATTTTGAGCCGCAACAACAATAGGGCTTTCTTTTGTAGCTTGAACTGCTAAGGCTAAATTTACGAATGAAGGAGCAATAATTACTTCAGCCTTTGTTTGAGGAAGCTTTTTCACTAATTCATCAATAAGATTGATGGTTTGTTGTGTGTTGTTGTTCATTTTCCAGTTTCCTGCAATAATTTTTTTTCTCATAAAAATAACTTTAATATGTTGTAAATTAATATTTTATACTTTTTTATAAATGATTTTTTTTCAGTGTATAAAATTAAAATTTTTTTTTGAAAAAAAGCTCATTTTTTGTCTTAAATATTTTAATTTTTTTACTCAAAAAAGTATGTTTTCTTCTGAAAAAGATGTAAATTTGCATATAAAAAATACAAATTATGTTGAGTTTATATCCTTTTAAATTTCAACCTATTCTAAAGGAAAGACTTTGGGGAGGTACAAAATTAGAAACTGTTTTAGGAAAGTCTCTTGATAGTGATATTATTGGAGAAAGTTGGGAGCTTTCAGGAGTTTCAGGAGATGTTTCTGTGGTAGCAAATGGTAATTTGGCAGGAAAATCTTTACAAGAGATAATAGAGAGTTATAAAGAAGATTTGTTAGGAAAGGCTGTTTATGAACGATTTGGTAATGATTTTCCTATTTTGATTAAATTTATTGATGCAAAGCAGGATTTGTCAATACAAGTGCACCCTAATGATGAATTAGCAAAAGCAAGACATAATTCTTTTGGTAAAACTGAAATGTGGTATGTAATGGATGCTGACCCAGATGCAAAACTTATAGTTGGTTTTAATAAAAGTGTTAATAAAGAAGAGTATCAAAAACATTTGAATAACAAAACTTTAACAGAAATATTAAATTATGAACCTGTAAAAGAAGGTAGTACTTTTTTTATCAACACAGGAAAAGTGCACGCTATTGGAGCAGGAACATTACTAGCTGAAATACAGCAAACAAGTGATATTACTTACAGAGTCTATGATTTTGATAGAAAAGATAAAAATGGAAATCTAAGAGAACTGCATACAGAATTGGCTCTTGATGCAATTGATTATGAGAAAAAAGATGATTTTAAGGTGAGTTATTCAAAAAATGAAAATCAGATAAATAAAATGGTTTCTTGTCCTTACTTCATTACAAATTATATTAAATTAACAGAGAATTTTACAATTGCTCATACACAAGATTCGTTTTATATTTATATGTGTGTCAAAGGAGAAGGGCAAATTTTCAGTAAAGATTCTATTTTAGATATACGAAAAGGAGAAACAGTATTAGTGCCTGCTTGTTGCAAAAACATAGAGTTGAAAACCAAAGGAATAGAATTATTACAAGTTCATTTATAAAAAATAAAGAAAGCAGTTCATTTTTGAACTGCTTTCTTTATTTTTAGAGAATTTATTTCCAGATAGCTCTTGCTTTTTCTAAATCTTCAGGGGTGTCAATTCCTATATTTTGTTTATCTGTTTCTATCATTTTTATTCGTTTTCCATATTCAAGATAACGAAGTTGTTCTAATTTTTCGCAGGCTTCAAGCGCTCGCATAGGCAAATGATAAAAATCTAATAACGCTTTTTTTCTAAAAGCATAAACACCAATATGTTTCATATATATGAAAGGTACATTTTCATCTCTTTTGAAAGGGATAACAGAACGAGAAAAATATAAAGCTATCCCATTAATATCTGTTATAACTTTCACATTATTAGGGTTTTGTATGTCTTCAGAGTTGTGTAAAGGAGTCATTAATGAAACTAAATCAATTTGATTTAGAGTGTCATTTTCAAAAACTGTTAAGATTTTTCTAAGGCTATCAGTTTCAATAAAAGGCTCATCTCCTTGTACATTGACAATGATATCAACATCCATATTTTCAATAGCTTCTGCAATTCGGTCGCTTCCACATGAATGTTCTTTTTGACTCATAATAGCTTTACCTCCATAATTTTCTATAAGAGAAAAAATTTCTTGGCTATCGGTTACAACATATACCTCATCAAATAATTCAGTTTTTTTTGTAGCTAAATAAGTTTGTACAATAATGGGTTTTCCTCCTAAATCTTGGATTAATTTGTTAGGAAACCTAGTGGCAGCTAAACGAGCAGGAATAACAGCTATTTTCTTCATTATCAATATTTTTATTTATAAAAAACCTAATTCAAGTTTGGCTTCTTCACTCATCATATCTTGGCTCCAAGGTGGGTCAAAGGTTAGTTCTACTTCTACTTCATTAATCTCATCAATGGTTTTAACTTTTTCTTGTACCTCCATAGGGAGCACCTCCGCAACAGGACAGTTAGGAGAAGTTAGAGTCATTAGTATTCGAACGTCTCTATTTTCATTAATAAAAACATCATAAACCAGACCTAATTCATAAATATCTACAGGAATTTCAGGGTCATAAATAGTATGTAAAATTTCTACTATTTTTTCTCCAATTATTTCAGTGTCAATTTCTTGCATAAAAATTATTTTAATGTTAATGCTTTTGCATATAGTTTTATTTGTTCAATCATACTTACCAATCCGTTGGCACGAGTGGGAGAAAGGTGTTCTTTTAGCCCAATTTTATCAATAAAATCAAGGTTTGCTTCTAGGATATCAATGGCTTTTTGTCCAGAAAAAACATTTATCAATATGGCTACAATTCCTTTGGTGATAATAGCATCACTATCAGCAGTGAAAATAACTTTATCTTGTTCTAAATCAGCGTGTAACCATACTTGACTTTGACAACCTTTTATCAAATATTGTTCTGTTTTATATTTTGGGTCAATCAGAGGGAGGTTTTTCCCTAAGTCTATCATATATTCATATTTGCTTTCCCAATCTTCAAACATTGAAAAGTCAGCAATAATTTCTTCTTGTATCTGAGAAATTGTCATAATTTTTTTTTGCAAAAATAGAAAAATTAATTGAAAAAAAGTTTCTTATTTTTATAAAAAATAAAATTAATTATTTTTAACATTTATATTCTATTTT
>CALFOY010000147.1 GCA_937919265.1 uncultured Capnocytophaga sp.
TAGACTTATTCTTAAGCATAGAAGTGAAAAATATTTTTCTCTATGAATTCTAAAAATGAAATAAACCTTTGTTGTTTTTGTGTTAGATTGACTTCTAATGTAATAAATTTTTAACAACACATTTGAAACATTAGGCGCCCCTTTACACTATTTAGAGCGTATTATAGGCTTAAAAAACTCTTTTCTCTATGATGGGTAAAGGAATATAGTGGGGTAGGTATTTTGTATTGTGTTGATTAGTAGGTTATTGGAATTTTAACAACACATCTGGAACATTACCCCTTTTCCCATTTTCATCATACGCTTCATAAGGAGTTCCTGCATACTGTACAATTGATCTTACTGAAGGTACAAAATTTTAAATTTGTGAAAAGAATTACAAAACTTGGTTTCTTATAATCACCAAGGTCTACTTTTTATAACTTCACAAATTCCTGTTTCTATATTAATATAATAGTTGATACCTGACCAATTATAGGCTATTATCCAATTACCATCATATACCTTAATATTAGTAAAGGGAGAATCTATAAGTGGGTTTATATCTTCAACTTGCCAAATTAAATTTCCTTTAATATCTTCTCCTGTTATATTTCTATTACATGTATATCCCGCAGGAACCTTATATAATTTAACAATAATACCATTACACTTTAAAAGTATCTGTACTTCAAGATTACTAATATCTATTTTTTGTTTTTCCATTCAGATTAATGCTCTTTTTTTAAAGGTTTTGTATTTTTGAAACACTCATCAGGGATACGCTCTAATAATTGGAATTGTTTTGCATTTTTGTCTATTCCTCCAAAACTTAAAAGAGGATTGATTTTTCCTGATCTGATTCTGGTTCC
The DNA here is from genome assembly GCA_937919265.1 of uncultured Capnocytophaga sp. Lineage (GTDB taxonomy): Bacteria > Bacteroidota > Bacteroidia > Flavobacteriales > Flavobacteriaceae > Capnocytophaga. The sequence continues at coordinate 852 of CALFOY010000147.1, forward strand.
TTTAGGTACAACTACTGTTGTTTTATGAGTAGGCACTTCAGGGAGACTAAATTTTTCTTTAATCTCTTCAGGAGATAATCCTCTTATTGCAGATTCATGCATCATCCATTGTCCACCTTTATTATTTTCTCCATGAACTCTAACAAAAATTTCCTCTTGTGTTGTAGTAAATTCAGTCACTTTTGAATTAGGCTTATATGGAGGATCATAGTTTGGCATTGTAGCATTAGCCTCTGTTCCTGTTTTTATAATAATATCTATTGAGCGTTTTTCAATAGTTAATCCCCAAACATCCACCTCAGTATTACTATCAAAAGTATACCCATAGAAATTAGGATTATTCCCTGCCAACCTTATCGGGTCTTGGCTAATATACGTACCTGAGTCAGGAGAGTAATACCTAAAACGGTTGTAAGCGAGACTTATTTCTATATCATAGTATTGCTCTTGATATAGGAAAGGTATAAAATCATTTGTGCCTTTCTAGGCTCTTCCATAGATGTCTAACTCTCTTTCCCATACTTTCTCACCATCGGCATCAAAAGCGCAGGTAGGAGTGCCTAAATAATCACTTACAATACTATACTTTTGTTCATCTACTATCTTGGTTACAGGCACAAAGCCTTCAAACAACCAAGTGATAACCTCTTGGGTAGTGTTGTCCTCTTGGTGTAGTTCGTGTAGAGTTCTTTTAACAACACATTTGAAACATTAGGTATTTAGAGCACATTATAGGCTTAAAAAACACTTGTCTCTATAATGGGTAAAGAGAAATTGTGGGCGGTTCTTTTGTATTATATTGATTAGTAGGCCATTGAATTTTTAACAACACTTTTGAAACATTACCCAAAACACCTAATCTATTACCTCACAAATAGCTCCTATTTCTTTAATCTTTTTGGTAAATAGAGTTGCAATATTATCATCTTCTATATTCAAAATAATTTTTTCCCCTTCTAATAATCTATCAGTATTCTTTTTAGATTCTTTTAAATTCATATCGAGTACTTCCATCTGAAACTTTGTAAAAGATACTTTATCAAAGCCCTCTTCCCAGTCAATTATTAAAATTTTTCTCATATAATAAAAATTATTCAATATTTATAATTATTGGAGAGGGAGTTTTACCTTTATATTTTCCAGTAGTCCTTTTTCCTCCTTGTATTACTACCTGTTTTGCATCAAATTACCTCCCTAAATCTCTCGCAACCTCCCATAAAGATTCCCTTCCTATTTTTCCTGCTGATGAACCTGCTATGTGTAATTGATTTAATTTTAGAATATTATCTATTTTTTCAAAATTTGTTATACCTTCAATTTTTTCCCCGCTGGCGCGAGCGTGTCGCTCGTGTCTCTATTGCCCCTAATTCACTGCCTAATTAGTAACAGAGCTTGAAGCTCTCTACTTTCTTAGCACAAGCTTGAAGCGAGTATGTGACTTGCGCCAGCGGGGATAAAGCATTGAAACTTTAACAACACATCTGAAACATTACCCTTTTCTCCATTTTCATCATACGCTTCATAAGGCGTCCCTAAGTGGTCGGTGAGGATACTATACGATTTACATTTACTCTGATATGTTTTCTTTTATAAAATCATCAAAATCACTATAAAAAGTATTTAGTTTTTCTTCTTCATCAATAAATAAAGTGTTGTAAACTATATTCCAAGGAATTGGATGATCAAACTTATTATTATATTTCTTATAAAGCCATTCACTAAAATAATAATGAAATTTTTCTTCGATGCTTTCTTCTACATTTTGCTCTATTTTAGCCGCAATATAACCTAATAAATAGTAATAAAGATTGTTTAAATTCTTTTCATTACCAAAAATCATTTTAAACTTTAGTCTAATGAAATAAACTAAATCAACAATTGTCATTTTAACTCTTTTTTCTTTATATAAATCCATAAATTACCATCCTAAACTATTTAAATATTGAGCACCCGCTGGCGCAAGTCACATACTCGCTTCCAAGTATTCAGCGACTTTAGCTTGTGCCCGATTCAAAATTCATAATTCCCCTCGCACTATTTAGAGCACTTTATAGGCTTAAAAAACTCTTTTCTCTATAGTGGGTAAAGGAAAATAGTAGGCAGTTCTTTTCTATTTCGCTGACTGTAAAGCTATTAAATTTTTAACAACATGTCTGATACATTACCTCCCCTGTATAATCTTTTTATTAATCATATATATATAAATCTAAGTCAATTGAAGCATTCAATTTGTATAATAATTTAACAATATTATTATCAAAAACTATTGCTGGTGATGGTTCTTTATTTGTTTCTACTTTGAAACGCATTATAGATTTTAAATTGTTCTTGTGTATAAATGAGGATATTTCCTCAATTCTTGGGCTTACAATTTTTTCAAGAGGCTTTAAGCTATCTCCTATATAAAGAGATGTAATATCTTTAAATGAATACTTCCAAAAAGTATCTGTACTTACTCTAAATTTCAGCTTATCTCCTTTGTAAGCAAAATCAGTAGGGGATATGTTTATTATTTCAGAAAACTCATCTATGTTAAACATATCTCCATAAATAATAAAAGTTAATTTAATTGTAGTCATATCGATAATCTGTATATGTATCTATAGGATCTCCTTTTCCTCCTTTTCTCAGAATAATTACTTTTCTATTAGTTAAATCTTTGTATATGTCATATAGAGCAATGTCAACCCCGCTGGCGCAAGTCACATACTCACTTCCAAGTATTCAGCGACTTTAGCTTGTGCCCAATTCAAAATTCATAATTCCCCTCGCACTATTTAGAGTACTTTATAGGCTTAAAAAACTCTTTTCTCTATAGTGGGTAAAGGAAATAGGGCTTTAGTTATTTTGTATTATATTGATTGTTAATGAAATAAAATTTTAACAACACATCTGTAACATTATCAACATTACCCTTTTTTCCAATTGAGGTATCGTGTATTTAATACTTCTTTCCATTCTTTACTTGGGCATAGGTTAATAACTTCTAAATAACCTTGTTCATCTTGTGTTAGCAAACTTTCAATTAATCTTACCAAATCCCAATGTAAGTCATAGAAAAAACCTTCAGGAAAGATAGAAATTATCACTTTTGCTTCTTCAAAACTAATAGGACTTTCTATGTTAGAAATAACAGTGTCGTATTTTTCTATTAATGACAAGATATCCTCAGTATCTTCTAATGTTTCTGTAGGCATTCGCCCAATGTTTTTCAATTCTAAAATCTCTTTTCTCATATTTTATTTAATTGATTTAGATATAAAATAAACAGCCATTTTTTTAGGTCTCACACACCCCTTGCAGCGTATCAGCATTTGTAACCTCAGCCTCCACTACCTCCAATAGCGGATGTGTGAGTAGGGCAGGCGCTATTTTAGCCTTATTGCGTACCACAATACGCGTGGGATATTCTTTTTTTAAAAGTTCAGCCAATATATACCCACCCAAATAGCCAGTAGCCCCTGCCAATAATATCTTTTCTGTTTTCATAGCTTTAATCATTGTTTTACATTTCTTCTCCTATATCTTTTAAAAAGCAATGGATCTCACACAATGAGGTTTTAAGAGCATACCCAAAATATTACCCTTTACCATAAACTTGTTTTGTATTTTTCTTTATAAAAAGTATTG
>CALFOY010000148.1 GCA_937919265.1 uncultured Capnocytophaga sp.
TCAAAAAAATAATCCTCTTTGTATGAGCTAATTATATTATTTTTTGTAGTTTTGCTTTTTATTCGTAATTTTGTTTAAAAAATAATTATCCTTGTTGCAAATTATATATGTAAAGTATTTTTCAGCCATTCATCATTATAAATTTTACTCATATAACGAGAGCCGTGATCTGGGAAAACAATAACAACAATACTTTCTCTATCAAACATTCCTTTTTGAGCATATTTTTCAGTGGCAACAAAAGCAGCACCACTTGTATAACCACAGAAAATACCCGTTTGTTGCGTTATTTTTCTTGCAGCCAAAGCACTTTCTATGTCATTTACTTTAATAAATTCATCTATAATATCAAAATCAGTAGCAGATGGAATAAGGTTTTTCCCTAATCCTTCTATATAATATGGGTGAAGTTCATTAGGGTCAAACTCTCTCGTTTCGTGGTATTTTTTTATAGCAGAACCTTCTGCATCAACTCCTAATATTTTAATATTTGGATTTTTACTTTTTAGATATCTACCTATTCCTGATATGGTTCCGCCAGTACCACTACAAGCCACCAAATGCGTAATTTTGCCTGCCGTTTGTTCCCAAATTTCTTTTCCTGTTAAGTGAAAGTGAGCATCTATATTTAATTTATTAAAATATTGATTAATGTATATAGAATTTGGTGTTTCTTTATGAATTTGCTTTGCTACTTCATAATAAGAACGTGGGTCATCTGCAGGTACTTTTGCAGGACAAATATGAACTTCTGCCCCAAGAGCTCGCAACATATCTATTTTATCTTGTGAAGATTTATCACTAATTGCCAAAATACAACGATAGCCTCGCACAGCGCTAATCACAGCTAAGCTAAAACCTGTATTTCCGGAGGTAGTTTCCACGATAACGCTTCCTGGCTTAAGGTCTCCTCTTTTTTCAGCTTCATTTATAATGTAAAGAGCTGTTCTATCTTTGGCTGAATGTCCTGGGTTGAAAGCCTCAACTTTAGCTAAAAACTTACCTGGCAAGTTTTCTGTTATTTTTTTCAATGAAACAAGAGGCGTATTGCCTACTAATTCTAAAATGTTCTCGTAGTATTGTATTTCTTTCATTTTTCTTTTTTTAAGAAAGGCAAAAGTAATAAAAATTTACTACAAAGAGAAGTGAAAACTCAAAAAATATCCTATTTATCATTTATTTAATTTATCTACTATTGAAGAGTTTTCAACAAAATACAATAAGACACTTTATTGCTTTAATTTATATCGTATATTTGCGCCTTAATTTTATAAAAATGAAGCGATTTATCTGTTTTTTTCTATTACCGATGGTTTGTTTTGCTCAACAAACAGACCCTTTGCGAACCTCTGATGCCCAAGCACAAGAACGTTGGGTAGATAGCATTTACAAAAAAATGTCTATTGATGAAAAAATAGGACAACTTTTTATGGTTCAGGTATTTAGCTCTCATACAGGCAAAAACATCCAAAATGTAAAAGACTTGATAACTAAACATCATATAGGTGGTATTATTTTCTCAAAAGGAGGTCCTGTAAGACAAGCTAAAATGACCAATGAATTCCAAAAAGTAGCAAAAACACCTCTTTTTATTGCTATGGATGCAGAATGGGGACTGGCTATGCGCTTAGATTCTGTTTATGCTTTCCCTTGGAATATGACTCTTGGAGCCCTTAAAGATAATTCTCTTGTAGAAAAAACAGGTAAACATATTGCAAAACATTGCAAACGATTGGGTGTGCATATTGATTTTGCTCCAGATATTGACATTAATACTAATCCTGATAACCCTATTATAGGGAATCGTTCCTTTGGCGAAAATAAAGAAAATGTTGCCCAAAAGGGAATTGCTTTTACAAAAGGAATGCAAAGTGAAGGCGTTCTTGCCAATGCTAAACACTTCCCAGGTCACGGAGATACTTCAAAAGATTCTCATTTGACCCTGCCTACTATAAATTTTTCAAAAGACAGAATTGAAGAAATAGAATTATATCCTTTTAAGAAGCTTATTTCAGCAAATGTTGCTTCTATTATGGTTGGACATTTACATATCCCTGCTCTTGATGAAAAGCCCTCTTCCATTTCTCATAAAATCATTACTGATATTCTGAAAAAACAATTGGGTTACAAAGGTTTAATTTTTACTGACGCTCTTGGTATGAAGGGTGTTGCCAACTATGCAGACACAGCAGAAGTTGATTTGCAAGCATTTTTGGCAGGAAATGATATTCTTCTTATGTCTTCTGACGCTATAAAAGGAATTAGTAAAATAAAAAAAGCTTATAACCAAGGAGTTATAACAGAAGAGCGCCTAGCATATTCTGTAAAAAAAATACTACGTGGAAAATATTGGGCAGGGCTAAATAAGTATAAACCTATTGATTTAAAGGAACTTTATAAAGACTTAAATACCAAAGAAGATGACCTTCTTACTGAAAAAATTTATGAAAACGCCATAACCATTGCCAAAAATAAAGATAATATTTTACCATTAAAAAACCTTGATACTCAGAAAACTGCATATATAAAATTTGGTGATGATACAGGCTGGGAATTTTTCAAAAACTTAAATTATTATGATAATATTCCTCAGCTAAAAAGTGGTTCTTGGGAAGCATTAAATAAAGAAATGGCACCATATGACCGCATTATTATTGGACTTCATCGCTCTAATGCTACCCCTTGGACAAGTTATAAATTTTCAGAAACAGAAAAAAATCTATTAACAAAAATTGCCCAAAATAAAAAAGTAATTCTTACTCTTTTTGTAAAACCCTATGCCCTACTTGATATTCCTGAAATTGAGAATATTAACTCTATTGTCATTGCATACCAAAACCATAATATAGCTCAACAAAAAGCAGCTCAGATTATTTATGGAGCTATTGACGCAAAAGGAATTTTACCTGTTTCTATTCACAAAAATATTCCTGTTCAAACAAGTTTTTTTACAGAAAATATAAAACGATTAGGATACGGATTTCCTGAAAATGCAGGGCTTAACTCTTTAGAATTAAATAAAATAGACTCTGTCATCTCTGATGCAATACAAAAGCAAATGACTCCTTCTGCCCAAGTATTAGTAGCTCGGAATGGCGTTGTTGTCTATAACAAAAGCTTTGGATATTTCACGTATGATAAAAAAGAAAAAGTAAATGAAAACACCTTATACGACTTGGCTTCTTTGACAAAAATCTTAGCTACATTACCAGAAATCATTCAATTATATGACCAAAAAAAAATAAGTCTAGACACTGAATTATCAACTCTTTTACCTGAGCTAAAAAATACAAATAAAGGAAATATTACCATAAAAGAAGCTCTCTCACATTATGGGCAACTTCAATCTTGGATTCCATTCTATCAGAAAACAATGGATATGAAAGCCAAAACACTTTTCCCTGATATTTATCAAGATAAAAAATCTGCTGAATATCCTATCCAAGTAGCTGATAATATGTTTATTAAAAAAGATTATGACCAAATAATCCTTAAATCTATCGCAGATAGTGATTTGATAAAAAAGAAACGATATTTGTATAGTGATTTATCTTATTATTTATTTCAAAAATATATTGAAAAATACCAAAAAAAACCTCTAAATGAAGTAATTGATAATAATTTTTACAAAAGCATAGGGGCTCATCGGCTTACTTTTTTACCTTTAAATCAATTCTCAAAAACAGAGATTGTTCCCTCTGAGTATGACAAAGTATTTCGTAAACAAGAAGTACGAGGTTTCGTACACGACCAAGGTGCAGCTATGTTAGGCGGAGTGGCTGGACACGCTGGGCTTTTTGGTACAACCAATGATATCGCCAAAATAATGCAAATGTTTCTTCAAAAAGGGTATTATGGAGGAGTTCGATTTTTTTCAGAATCAGCCTTTGATACTTTTAATACTACTTATTTTTGGGATAAACAAAACCGACGTGGATTAGGCTTTGATAAACCTCAACCAAAAGGGGAAACTGGTCCTACTTGTGATTGTACTTCTCCTGATAGTTTTGGACATTCAGGATTTACAGGTACTTACGCTTGGGCAGACCCTAAATCAAAAATTGTATATGTTTTTCTATCCAATAGAACATATCCAGATGCGGAAAATAAAAAGCTCATTACTGAAGGTATTCGTACTAAAATACAGCAAATTATACAAAACGCTATTATTGAATAGTAATTTTTTATTTTCTCCTTTCATATACTTTTTGATAATATTCTTGGAAAGTATTCACCTGTGCATCTGTAAAATGGTATAAACCAATTTTTTGATTTTGAGAATGCGCGATAATATAAAAATAAGCATTGGTATCCAAGTCTTTAACTAAATAGGCAAATGTATACCCTCGCTTTTTACCACTAATACAAATTTTATAATTTTTAAGATGTAATTCTTCTTTGGCATACTTATCAGCTTGTTGTCGCCAAGATAAGTTAGAACTATAAAATACTTTGCCATAAGAGGAATTCATTTTATTTAAAATTATTTTAAAAAAATTCGCTAATTTTTCAGAGAATTCTATTTTTTCTATCTCTTCTTTTATATTTTCTTCACTTTTTATAAGATGAATTTCATTTTTTGAAACTTTATGTATATAATATATTCCTAAGCGTTTATTTATTTTTCGATCAAATTGAATACAATCTCCTCTTTGAACAAATCTTGAAATAAAAATAGCAATATGGTTTTCATCAATTATTTCATAAGAACCATAAGTAGCAGGGAAACAATCATTACCACAAGGCGCTGAATACCAAGACTCCATTTCCTTATTAACAGAAAATTTCACAAAAAGCCCCAAGCTCTCTTCTTTATCTTGATTTTCATAAAGTATAAATTGCTCAGCATTTTGCATATCTGCTCCAATTATTTGATTAACAATGAACGTTTTATCTATAAAATCTTGAGCAAAAGCAGAAATAGAAGTAAGAAATATCAATAAAAATATTATTCTTTTCATAAAACTTTTTTCATATTTCTTCCAAAAATAATGCCAACAATAGAATATATGTTAAACATAAAGC
>CALFOY010000149.1 GCA_937919265.1 uncultured Capnocytophaga sp.
TAATTATATTGTGTAAATATTATAATTACTTGATTTTTTTTATTTTTCAACAAATATAAAAAAGTAGAATTAAAATTGAAAAAAAATTATTAATATTGCAGTTTGAATTTTTACTAGCAAAATACTTTTTAGATAAATGGATTGGCTTTTATCGTTTATAGATTTTTCTCATAAAACCCCGTTGGATTTTACCCAGATGACCTTCTGGATATTTTTTATTATTGTTTATGGAGGGTTTGTTTTAGTCTATAAAAAGTTGGTCTTACGCAATATTTACCTTTTTATTGCAAGTTGTTTTTTTTACTATAAAACAAGTGGTATATTTGTTTTACTTTTGCTATTTAGCACAATAACAGATTATTACTTTGGCAAGTCTATTTTTAATGCAAAGGAAGAAAAACACAGAAAAATATTTCTCATATGTAGTGTAACACTTAATTTATTAGTGCTTTCATACTTCAAATATGCTTATTTCTTCACGGAGTCTTATAATTATCTTTTTCACACAGAACATCAGGTTTTCAATTATTTAGCGTATTGGGGGAACGGAATTACGGGTAAAACGTATTTTGATGTAGATAGAATTCTTCTTCCTATTGGTATTTCTTTTTATACATTTCAAACAATAAGTTATACAGTTGATATCTATCGAAAGAAATTAACTCCTCTTAATTCTATTTTGGATTTTGGGTTTTATGTGACATTTTTTCCTCAGCTTGTGGCTGGTCCTATTGTAAGAGCTGAAAATTTTGTACCTCAAATACTTAAAGAAACTCATATTAGCAAAGCAGATTTTAATAAAGCTACTTATTTTATTTTTAAAGGATTAATAAAAAAGATACTTTTCTCTAATTTTATAGCTATTCAGTTTCTTGATAGGGTATTTGAAATGCCCACGATGTATTCAGGTTTTACTAATATAATGGCTCTTGTAGGGTATTCTTTACAAGTATATGGAGATTTTGCGGGTTATACAGATATAGCTATAGGGTTAGCTCTTTTGATGGGGTTTGAGTTACCTCGAAACTTTGATTCTCCTTATAAAGCTACTAGTTGTGGAGATTTCTGGAAACGTTGGCATATTTCTTTATCTACTTGGCTTAGAGATTATTTGTATATCCCATTGGGAGGTAATAAAACAGGCTCTTGGGCTTCTATAATTATTTCATTAATATTTATAGTTGTTGCTTTTATAGGGGTAGAAAGTGCCGTTTTTGCTCTTGTTGTAGGAGTAATTCTTTTGGGAGGAACATTGTTAGCTTACCTTAAACCAAGTTTTGGAAAACATATTTCTACAAATATAAATCTTATGCTAACAATGCTCATAGGAGGTTTGTGGCACGGAGCTTCTTGGAAATATATTCTTTGGGGAGGTATAAATGGTTTAGGAATAGTGTTTTATAAATTTTGGAGAAAAATAAGCCCTTATGAAAACTCTACTCATTGGTTAGCTCATTTCTGGAAAGTATTTTCTACTTTTATTTTCATTGTTTTTGTTCGTTTATATTTCCGAGGGGAAGATATGGATCGAATTAATCAATGGTATAGCCAAGTTTGGAATAATATGGATTTAGCAGGAGCTTTTAAAGTAATAGGATATTTTAAAGAGGTTTTTGTTGTAATGGCATTAGGTTATATTATTCACTGGTTGCCACAATCATTAAAAGATAAGGTACAATATACATATAGTAAAAGTTCATTAGCACTTAAATTACTTGTAGGAGTAGTGGTTGCTGTAATTTGTTATCAAACTTATTCAGCAGGGTCAAGACCTTTTATTTATTTTCAATTTTAAAAAATTAAGGGTATGGAGCTAGTTCTACTTCTAATCCGTTAAGTTGCTCGGTGATAGGTAGTTGGCACCCTAATCGACTATTTTTTTTAGTATGAGAAGCTTCAAATAACATAGCTTCTTCTTCTGCTCCTATTTCTGGTAAAGGGGTGTCATTCAATACATAACATTGGCAAGAAGCACACATTGCCATTCCTCCACATACTCCTATTTCTCCATCTTCAGCAATAGAATAAGCGCGGATAACTTCCATAAGTGTCATATTCATATCTGTTGGAGCTTCTATCTCAAATAGATTTCCTTCTCGGTCGGTTATTTTAAGAGTAATATCAGACATTTTTTCTTGTTTTAACAGGAGGCAAAGGTAATAAAAATATTTATATTTTTAAGATTTAATAGATTTCTTTGGTATAATTTTTCTATCTTTGTCGACTTTTATAGTAGAAAAGAATGATTTTTGTTTATAGAATTGTTCTTCATAAATAGTTGATAATTAATAATGTAATAGTTTTTTTTGATGAAAGATGTCGTAAAAGGATATATTTTAGCGTTTGTTTCAGCGCTTACTTATGGGCTAATTCCACTTTTTATGATTCCACTGAAAAAAATGATTTTTTTCTCAGTAGACGTTGCTTTATTTTATCGTTTTCTTATTGCAAGTTTTTTTATATTTTTATATTTAATTTATCTTAGAGAAAATATTAAAATTAATTTCCGAGAAGGTGTTTTATATACAATTTTGGGCGGATTTTATGCCTTTTCGGCTGATTTATTATTTATAGCTTATGATTACCTCAGTCCAGGTATAGCTTCAACCATATTTTTTATTTATCCTATAATGGTTGCAGTTATAATGGGGGTCTTTTTTAAAGAGAAAATAACAATATTTACAGCTATTTCGTTAATTGGAGTGATTGTAGGGGTAGGGATTCTTAGTATAAATGAAGATTTTAGTATCAATTATATAGGGCTATCTGTCTCATTGTTAGGAGCTTTGTTGTATGGGTTGTATATTATCATTATTAATAAAACAAAAATAAAAGCATCTGGGATAAAGATATCTTTTTATTCTATGTTGTTTTCTTCTTTTTATTTTTTAATAAAAGCAATTATAAAGGGAGATTCAATAGCTATTCCAAGTTTTGAAATAGGTTTTCAACTTATATTATTTGCTGTGATAACTACTTCATTATCAGTGGTTACTTTGGTATATGCTATTCGTTTCATAGGCTCAACCCCTACGGCTATTATGGGGGCTTTTGAGCCTATTGTGGCGGTGCTCATTAGCGTTATATTTTTTGAAGAGCAACTTACTTTTTTTCTTATTTTAGGTGGCGGAATTATTATTTTAGGAGTTTTAATAGATATAATTTTTAATAAAAAGTAGAAAATATTCTTGTGTATTTATAAAATAAGTATTACATTAGTACCAAAAAAATAATAGAATATAAATCATTGATTATTAAGAATTTAAACAAAAAATTATGAGTGATTACAGAATTGAGTCTGACCTTTTAGGCGACCTACAAGTACCCGCAGAGGCATATTATGGAGTGCAAACTCAAAGAGCTATTGATAATTTTCATATTACAGGTAGTAAAATGTCAGATTTCCCTGAATTTGTTCGTGCTGTAGCGTGTGTAAAATTGGCTGCTGCTCAAACAAATAATGAACTAGGCTTACTTTCTAAGGAGTTACTTTCTCCTATTGAAACAGCTTGTAAAGAGCTAATAGACGGTAAGTTACATTGTCAATTCCCAGTGGATATGATACAAGGAGGCGCAGGTACTTCTGTAAATATGAATGCCAATGAAGTAATTGCTAATAGAGTGTTAGAATTATTGGGGCATAAAAAAGGGGAATATCAGTATTGTTCTCCAAATGACCATATTAACTGCTCGCAATCTACTAATGATGCTTATCCAACAACTATAAAATTGGCAGTAATCAAAATGAATGAGTCTTTGGTAAAACATCTTTCCCAACTTATAGATGCTTTCCGACAAAAAGGGAAAGAATTTGCTGAGGTGATAAAAATGGGACGTACACAGTTACAAGATGCTGTACCAATGACATTAGGACAGGAGTTTGAAGCTTTTGCTGCTACTCTTGAGGAAGAAATTTCACGTTTGAATAATCTTTCAAAATTATTCTTAGAAATAAATATGGGAGGAACAGCTATTGGAACAGGATTAAACGCACCAGCTGGATACCCTAAACTTTGTGCTGAAAAATTAGCTAAAATAACAGGTGAAGATTTTGTGCCAGCATCAAATTTGGTTGAAGCAACTCCTGATACAGGTTCTTACGTTATGTACTCTTCAGCATTAAAGAGAATGGCTGTGAAATTATCCAAAATTTGTAATGACCTTCGTTTATTATCATCAGGACCTCGTGCAGGCTTAAATGAAATTAACTTACCTCCAATGCAACCAGGGTCTTCTATTATGCCAGGAAAAGTAAATCCTGTAATCCCAGAAGTTGTTAATCAGGTATGTTTTAAAGTGATAGGAAATGATTTGACAGTTACTTTTGCAGCAGAAGCAGGACAATTACAACTTAATGTAATGGAACCAGTTATTTGCCAAGCTATTATGGAGTCAATCGTATTCCTCGAAAGAGCATTGGATACTCTTAGAGAAAAATGTATTGTAGGAATTACAGCTAATAAGGAAGTTTGTTTGAATATGGTGAAAAATAGCATAGGTATTGTAACGGCTTTAAATCCTTATATTGGTTACAAAAATAGTACAAAAATAGCTAAAGAAGCACTACAAACAGGAAAATCGGTTTATGATTTGGTTTTAGAACACCAACTATTATCAAAGGATAAATTAGATCAAATTCTTGATCCTAAAAATATGTTAGAATCTCATTCTTAGGATATTTAATTTATTGATAAATAGATATCTATTGGTTTAAATAATTAAAGGAAAAGGTGCATAAAACTTTGTATCTTTTCCTTTTTGTATCATTATTATACGATGAATTTAAATTAATATTTTAGCTTTAATAAATATAGATTTATTGAAAATCTTAAATAAAATGATGGTTTGCATAAAAAAAAGTTTTATATTTGCCCTTTCAAAAAAAAATTATGAAGCATTTAGAAGCGATAGGACGATATTTTATAATGATATATGAAGTCTTTCGTAAAAGAACAAAATGGGCAATGACTAAAAAGCTGATAATGAAAGATATAGATGACCTTATGTTTGGTTCTCTTGGAATTATAGCTTTTATTTCCTTATTTGTAGGGGCGGTTATTGCTATTCAAATGGCTTTGAATATTGATAATCCTCTTATTCCTAAAAATTTGATAGGTTTTGCTACACGACAAACTATTGTCCTTGAGTTTGCTCCAACTTTTACTTCTATTATAGTAGCGGGTAAAGTAGGGTCGTTTATTACATCAAGTATTGGTACAATGCGTGTAACGGAACAGATTGATGCGCTGGATATTATGGGGGTTAATTCGCTTAATTATTTAGTATTTCCTAAAATTATAGCTTTGCTTTTATATCCTTTTGCTATTTCGATGGCTATTGCATTGGGTATTTATGGAGGATATTTGGCAGCTACAATAGGGCATTATACTACTTCGGCAGAATTTTTAGAGGGGTTAAAGTTACAATTTAAAGCCTTCCACTTAGTGTATGCATTCATTAAAAGTCTTATTTTTGCTTTTGTTTTAGCAACAATTCCTGCATATCATGGTTATTATATGAAAGGTGGCGCGCTTGATGTAGGTAAGGCAAGTACTATTTCTTTTGTCTGGACGAGTGTAGTTATCATTATTATTGATTTCCTTATAACACAAATTTTATTAACGTAGATGATTGAAGTTCAAGATATAAAAAAATCATTTGAAGGAGTGGAAGTCCTAAAAGGAATTTCGGCTACATTTCATCAAGGGAAAACAAATTTGATTATTGGGCAAAGTGGCTCAGGGAAAACAGTTTTCCTAAAAACACTCTTGGGGCTTCACGTTCCTGATAGTGGAAATATTATTTATGCAGGCGTCAAATATGCTGAAATGAGTAAAGAGCAACGTAGAAAGCTAAGACAAGAAATGGGAATGGTTTTTCAAGGAAGTGCGCTGTTTGACTCAATGACAGTAGAAGAAAACGTTATGTTTCCTTTACAAATGTTTTCTAATTTATCTCCAGCCGAAATGCAAGACCGAGTAGATTTTGTATTAGAAAAGGTAAATTTGATAAATGCACATCATAAAAAACCTTCTGAAATATCAGGAGGAATGCAAAAACGTGTAGCAATTGCTCGTGCTGTGGTTAATTCTCCAAAATATCTTTTTTGTGATGAGCCTAACTCTGGGTTAGACCCTAAAACAGCTATTGTTATAGATAATCTTATTCATACCGTTACTCAAGATTTTAATATTACCACCATTATCAATACTCACGATATGAATTCTGTAATGGAAATAGGTGAGCAAATTATTTTTCTAAAAAATGGTTATAAAGAATGGGAGGGAAGTAAGGATACTATTTTCAGAACAGAAAATCAAGCAGTTACAGATTTTGTGTATTCTTCTGAATTATTCAAAAAGGTAAGGCAAATGTATTTAATTAAAGAAAACTAAAACAAAATTAAAATATATGTTATACGAAAAATTTGAAGAAACGACACAGTATATTCAGAAGTTTTTCAGTAAAGAAAAGCCAGAATATGCTATTATTTTAGGTTCAGGTTTAGCAACATTGATTGATGCTGTAACTCCAATATGTGAAATTCCTTATTCGGATATTCCTAATTTTCCTCAATCTACTGTGCAAGGACACGGTAATCGTTTGATATATGGTACATTAGAAGGGAAATATGTTTTACTTATGGCAGGTCGTTTCCATTTTTATGAAGGTTACCCAATGAGTGAAGTTACATTCCCTATTCGTATTTTTCATTGTTTAGGAATAGAAAAATTAATAGTATCCAATGCTTCTGGAGGGGTGAATCCGTCTTTTAATATTGGAGATATTATGCTTATTTCTGATCATATCAATATGTTTCCAGAGCATCCGCTAAGAGGTAAAAACTTAGAAAAATTTGGAACAAGATTTCCAGATATGAGTCAGGCTTATGATAGAGAAATGCTTGAATTTGCTCAGAAAGTAGCTCAGGAACATCAAATTAAAATTCAAAAAGGGGTGTATATGGGCTTACAAGGACCTACGTTTGAAACACCAGCAGAATATGGAATGGTATATCGTTTGGGAGCTGATGCTGTAGGTATGAGTACCGTTCCTGAGGTAATTGTAGCACGACACCAAGGTATGCGAGTTTTTGCTATTTCCGTAATTTCAGATGTAGGAGGAGCAGATATCAGCCCTAATGTATCTCATGAAGAAGTTCTTGAAGCTGTAAATAATGCAATGCCTAATGTAATTACTATAGTGAAAGATTTTGTAAAGAAATTCAAGTAGTTATTTTTGATAAAATTAACATAAAAAAGAAGTTTTGCGTTAATGAGTTGTGTTTAACAAAAAATTATATTTTTTATAACATATAATAAAGTATAAAGTCTATTTTTTAAAGGGGCTTTTTGTTGAGAAAATAGGTGTTTATGTGATAAATATGTAAATCTTCTTTTAAATGTTGATAACTTTATTAT
>CALFOY010000150.1 GCA_937919265.1 uncultured Capnocytophaga sp.
TCTTCGTCGGCAGCGTCAGATGTGTATAAGAGACAGAGACTGAGCAAACCATTCTGTAGCTTCATTTATTTTATTTAACTCTTTGTTTTTGAATGTAATACGAATTATTTTATAAAAAGGAGGATAATGAAAATCTTTACGTTCGTGTAATTGTTTGTGTATCATTTCATTATATTGATAATTAACAACTTCTTGTAAAATATTTTGGTGTGGGTTATAGGTTTGTATAATTACTTTTCCTTGTTGCTTTCTTCTTCCTGCTCTTCCAGCAATTTGTGTAAGCAATTGATAACCACGCTCTAAGGCACGAAAATCTGGTTGATACAAAAATAGGTCTGCATTCATAATTCCTACTAATGAAACATTATCAAAATCAAGCCCTTTGCTTACCATTTGTGTTCCTATTAGGATATCTGTTTGTTGAGTTTCAAGCTTGTGAATAATTTTTTCATAATTATATTTTCCTCGAGTAGTATCTTGGTCCATTCTATCAATACGTGCAGAAGGGAAAAGTTTTAATATTTCTTCTTCAACTTGTTCAGTACCAAGTCCTTTCATTTCTAAAAAAGAACTTCCGCAAGCCACACAACTTTCAGGTTTTGGTGAAGTATATCCACAATAGTGGCAACGTAATTGTTGTTGCGCTTGATGATAAGTAAGAGATACATCACAATTGGGACATTGTTGTATAGTATTACAAGTTTTGCATTGTAAATAAGGAGAATAGCCTCTTCGGTTTTGCAGGAGAATAATTTGTTTTTTATCGTTTAAGGTTTGTTCAATAGCATCAATAAGAGTATCAGAAAAGTGCCCTTGCATTTCTTTTCTTTTACTTTTTTCTTTTAAGTCTATAAGCTCAATTTCTGGAGGTAGAATAGTTCCAAAACGTTCTTCAAGTTGTACATATCCATATTTATGGATTTGAGTATTATAGAAACTTTCTGCCGATGGAGTAGCAGAGCCAAGAAGTGTTTGTGCTTTGTGTTGCTGAGCTAGAACAAGTGCAACATCTCTTGCTTGGAAACGAGGAGAAGTTTCATTTTGTTTATAAGAAATATCGTGTTCTTCATCAATAATAACTAATCCTAAATTTGTAAAAGGTAAAAAAACGGCAGACCTTACACCTATAATTAGTTGGGCTTTTTCATTGTTATTCAGTATATTATACCAAATTTCTACTCGCTCGTTAGTAGAATATTTAGAATGGTAAACACTCATTTTATTTCCGAAAAAACGCTCTAACCTTTGGATAAGTTGTACAGTTATTCCTATTTCTGGTAAAAGGTAAAGAACTTGTTTGCCTTTTGCCAAATATTCTTCTATTAGTTTGATATAAATTTCAGTTTTTCCAGATGAAGAAACTCCGTGTAGTAATATTGTATTTTTTTGTTTGAATATTTCTTTTATTTCATTTAATGCAATATGCTGTTTTTCAGTAAGTAAATGAGTTTTTTCAATATTTTCTGAGAATGAAATTCGGTCGGTTTGTAGATAGTACTCTTCGAATATTTCATTAGAAATCAATTTTTTTAAAACAGAAGCTGTAACTTCTGCTTTTTCTAATAAATCTGATGGTTTTATATGTTCTTTTTTCTGAGATTGAAGAGTGATAAAGGAAATAATTAGTCGTTTTTGTTGTTCAGTTTTTAATAAATCACTATCCAATAAAAGTTTAATGTTATCAAAGTTTTGATATTTTTCAGAAAATCGAATATACTTTATGAGTTTTGGAGTGTATTTTTCGTAAATTTTTTCAGTTATTTGTATAATATTTTTCTCTAAAAGAGATTTTAATACAGAAATTGCATTTTTCTTCTGAATTATTTTGTTAGCTTCTTTTGCAGTGATGAAGTTTACACTACTCAATGCTTCATAAATCAGAAATTCATCATTTGTAAGAGAGTTTATATCTGTTATTTTCTCTGTTTTTTCAATAATAGTTTCACTTTCTAATAAAAAAGCAGAAGGAAGTCCCATTTTTATAACTTCACCAATGGTGCTCATATAATAAGAGCTAACCCATTGATAAAGAGATATTTGTTTTTGAGTGATTAGTATATTTTCATCTAAAATGAATTCAATTTCTTTGGTTTCGTATGAAGGTTTCTCTTGGTGAATACGAAGAACTATTGCTGTGTAAATCTTTGATTTTCCGAAAGGTACAACCACACGCATTCCTATTTGTAAAAAGGAGGCTTCTTCTTCACGGATTTGGTATGTAAAATTCTGCCGAAGAGGCAAAGGTAATGCTGCATCTATAAAGAACATTCATTAGAGTTTTTAAGGTCTAATACTGAAGCATTTAGCTCAAATCCTAAAAGGATAATAGTTGCATTTAGCCAAATGTAAAGTAAGAAAATTAATAAAGCACCAATAGAACCATATAACTGATTATATTGAGCAAAATTTTCAATATAAATACCATAACCATAAGTAGTTAAGATAAATAATAAGAGAGTGAAGAAAGCTCCTGGTGAGAAAAAACCTACACCACGTTTAGGTGTTCCATAATAATATAAAATAGAAAAAGAAATAAAAGCTACAAAACCAAAATAGCATTGTTTAATAATGCTAATGATAAAGCCATCTTCCATAAAAAATCCTAAACTATGAACATACTCAAATGCAAGCCACAGAATAACTGATCCTAATAATAAGAAAATCAGTAATAAAGCAACTCCCATTGATATGAAATATTGTTTTATTACTCCACGTGTAACTGTTGCATGATATGAAGTATCAAATCCTCCAAAAATAGCATTTATACCATTAGTTGTCAGGAATATAGATAAAATAAATACTGTAGAGAGTAGTCCTGCACGTTTTTTGTTTGCTATATCAAAAAATATGTCTTTAAAAAAATCGTGAGTTCCTGGAGGAAGTAAATTGTCAATGAAAGTCCAAAAATCATTTTGAAAATTTTCAATAGGTATATATGGAATAAGATTTAATACTACTAATAAAAAAGGAAAAATTGCTACAAAAAAGCTATATGAAATAGCACTAGCTCTGTAAGTTAGCGCTCCTTCAATAATTCCGATAGTGTATGTTTTTAATAAATCATAAAGTGTAAAAGAACCTTTACCAAGGGGAATACTTTTAAGCATCTTTACAATTTTTTGTATTACAGGTATTTTTAGTAATCTTTTTTTTAAAGGATTTTCAGGTTCTTTTGTCATTATTTTTTAGATTAGGTATATATATGAAAACCTTTTGCAAAAAAAATAATTCTTTTGCAAAAAGTACATAATTTTATTTTCAGCAAGATATTATTGCTGTTGTTTTCTCAATTTTTTTGCTTGGCGATTTTCTTTAAAGCGCTCAATAGCAGCTCCAAAAACCCAATAAGGTACCACGTAAGTAAGTAAGAAAATCATTAGCCAAAAGCCCATAGTAGCAATTCCTAAAAAAGCCAAAAAGCCTAAATATTCTTGAAAAGAAAAATCAACTTGCATAAATTAATGTTTTTAGCGGTCAAATTTACATCTTTTTTTTGAAATAGCAACAGAATATTTATTTTTAAAGTAAATATTAAAATTTAAATACTTGAAATACAATGTTTTATTTTTTAAAAATAAAAATATTTTTATTGATTCTAACAAAAATAGAAGAATTCTAATTTAGTTTTTATTTATTTGAATAAAAATAGTATTTTTGCAGAAAAAAAATATTATGGCAACTATAACTGCTACATTAAAAACAGAAAAATACACTACTACACTTTTTACTGAAAACCATGCTTTTTTAGTAGATGAACCTATTGAGGTAGGTGGTGCAAATAAAGCTCCATCTCCGTTAGAATATTTAGCAGGAGCATTGGCATCTTGTACAGCAATTACTGTAAAAATGTATGCTGAAAGAAAAGATTGGCAATTAGAAGAAGTTTCTGTAAAAGTTGATTTTCAGAGAAATATTCAAGAAAATACAGCCTTTGCTAGAAAAGAAATAGTATTAAAAGGAAATATTTCAGAAGAGCAGAAAGAACGATTATTGACTATAGCTAAACAATGCCCTATTCACAAAATATTAACTAATCCTGTTGAAATAGAAAGTGTTTTAGTTTAAATTCTTTGATTTAATAAGAATGGATTTAGCAAGTATAAAACTCTCTAATGTACTTTTTTTGGACATAGAAACAGTTCCTCTATATCCAAACTTTAGTGATGTACCTGAAATAGAAAAACTACTTTGGGAAGAAAAAACACGCAATCAAAGAGGAGAAAACCTTGTAGAAGAGTTTTATGAACGTGCGGGAATATGGGCTGAATTTGGTAAGATAGTCTGTATATCAGTAGGTTATTTTTTAGTAAAAGATGCAGAGAGACAATTCCGAGTAAGATCTTTTGTAGGTGAAGAAAAGAAAATTTTGGAAGATTTTTCTTATCTTGTTGAACATCATTTTAATAAAAAAAATCATTTATTGGCAGCTCATAACGGAAAAGAGTTTGATTTTCCTTTTATTGCTAGAAGAATGATTATCAATGAGTTGTCTTTACCTAATATTTTGAATTTATACGGAAAAAAACCTTGGGAATTTCAATATCTTGATACCCTTGACCTTTGGAAGTTTGGTGATTATAAGAACTATACTTCATTACGTTTATTAGCTTATGTGATGAATATTCCTTCACCTAAAGATGATATTGAAGGTAGTGATGTAAAAGATGTTTTCTATGAAGAGAAAAATATAGAACGTATAGCTTCTTATTGTCAAAAAGATATGATAACTGTTGCTCAAATATTACTAAAATTGCGCCACGAGCCTTTACTTTCAGAAAAAGAAATTCATTATGTCCAATAAAACAATTCTTTCAGTAAAAGGGCTTTCTGTTACTTTTACTAATCAAGAAGTAGTTCATCAAATTTCTTTTTCTGTATCTGAAAATCAAATAGTTGGTATAGTAGGGGAGTCTGGAAGTGGAAAGTCTATTACTTCTCTTGCTATAGTTGGTTTGTTGCCCCAAAATGCAGAGGTTTCAGGAGAAATTATTTTTGATGGCAAAAATTATTCTTCATTATCTCATAAAGAATGGCAACAAGTTCGCGGGAAAGAAATAGGCTTTGTTTTCCAAGAACCTATGAGTTCTTTAAACCCAACAATGAAATGTGGAAAACAAGTGGCAGAAGTATTGTCTCAACATACTTCTCTTTCTAAAGAAGAAATAAAAAGTGAAGTTTTACAGCTTTTTAAACAAGTAAAGATTGACCCTGAAAGGAGCTACCAATCTTACCCTCATCAGCTTTCAGGAGGACAAAAACAACGTGTAATGATAGCTATGGCTATGGCTTGCAAGCCTAAACTTTTAATAGCCGATGAGCCAACAACTGCCTTAGATAGTTCAGTACAAAAAGAAATCATTTCTTTGCTTAAAGAGATTCAAAAAGAGAATAAAATGTCTGTACTTTTTATTTCTCATGATTTAGCTTTGGTTTCTGAAATCAGTGATGAAGTTATTGTAATGTATCAAGGAAATATTGTTGAAAAATCAGATGCTAAATCTGTTTTCTATTCACCTAAACACATATATACTAAGGCATTACTTTCTTCTCGCCCAAAAGCAAAAGAACAATTGCGAAGATTACCTACCATATATGATTTTATGAATCAGTCTTTTGTAAAAGAATATATTTCAGAAGATGAAAAACAAAATAGACTGAAAAAACTATATCAAAAACAACCTATCCTTTCTATTGAAAATATAGATAAACAATATTTTTTAAATCATTCTATTTTTTCTAAAAAAAAGGTAATCAATGTATTACGAAATTTTTCTTTACAAGTATATGAAGGAGAAACTATCGGATTGATAGGGGCAAGTGGTTGTGGTAAAACAACACTAGGACGAATAATTGTTCAGTTAGAAAAGGCTACTTCTGGAAAAGTTATATACAAAGGTAAAAATATTAATAATCTATCTTATAACGATTTACAATTTATTAGAAAAGATATTCAATTCATTTTTCAAGACCCTTATTCTTCTCTTAATCCAATGAAAAAAATAGGAGAAGCTATTCTTGAACCAATGAAAGTATATCAATTATATACCAATGATAGCCAACGAAAAGAAAAAGTGATTGAAATATTGGAGCGTGTAGGATTAAAATCAAGTGATTTTGAAAAATACCCAAACGAATTTTCAGGAGGTCAACGACAACGCATTGGTATAGCTCGTGCTTTGGCTTTGCAACCAAAAATTATCATTTGTGATGAGGTAGTCTCTGCATTGGATATTTCTGCTCAGGCTCAAGTGCTTAATCTTCTTAATGAACTAAAAGAAGATTTTCAACTTACTTATATATTTATCTCTCACGATAAAGAAGTGGTAGATTATATGAGTGATAGAAAAATTTATATGGGAATATAAAAATATTTTCACGATAATATAAAGAAAATATTTCTTAGTATATATTATTATAAAAGAATAAAATTCTAATTTACAAAAATTGTTAATAACATATTTTGTATTTTTTCTTCCCTTTGGACAAAAAATTGTATTTTCGCACCAAATTTCTGATATGAAAATTAGATTTTTTAAATTACAAAAGAATAAACAATTTTACTACAAGCCACGCTATTATCAAGACGTGGAAGAAAGCGAAAACGGTAAATTTAGTATCCGAAAGAAAAATTCTAGACAATCCATAGGAGAACAATGGAGAGAAGCTCGGCAAAGTTCTCGAAATCATAAAAATAGAGGATTTAGTTCTACTTTTGTTATTATATTGATAGTACTTATTCTTCTAGTTTTATATCTTTTTGATTTTGATTTGTCTATTTTTTTTGCTAAATAATGTCTGATATTATTCAACTTTTACCTGATTATGTTGCCAACCAAATAGCAGCTGGTGAGGTAATACAACGCCCTGCTTCTGCTGTTAAAGAACTTCTGGAAAACGCTATTGATGCAAAGGCAACAGAAATAAAACTCATTATAAAAGACGCTGGTAGAACTCTTATTCAAGTTATTGATAATGGAATAGGAATGTCTCCTACAGATGCTCGATTGGCTTTTGAACGGCACGCAACTTCTAAAATACGCGTAGCTGATGACCTTTTTCATCTTCATACTAAGGGTTTCAGGGGAGAGGCTCTTGCTTCTATTGCAGCTGTTGCACAAGTAGAACTTACTACCGCTCAAGAAGGTGAAGAAATTGGTACTGAGTTGGTTATAGAAGGTAATAAAATCATTAGCCAACAACCTTCTGTGGTTAATAAAGGAACATCTATTGCTATGAAAAATTTATTTTTCAATGTTCCTGCAAGACGAAAATTTTTAAAAGCAGATAGTGTTGAGTTTCGGCATATTTTAGATGAATTTCATAGAGTTGTTTTAGCACATCCAGATATTCATTTTTATTTATATAATAATGCAACAGAGCTGTATAATTTACCTGTTGCTTCGTTACGAAAGAGAATTGTTCAGGTTTTTGGTTCTAAACTTGATGAAAGATTAGTGCCTGTTGAAGAGAAAACAGATATTCTTAATATATATGGTTTTATTTGTAAAAGTTCTTTTAAGAAGAATAAATCTTTACAATATTTGATTGTTAATCAAAGATTTATAAAAAGTCCTTATTTACATAATGCTATTAAAAATGCTTATGAGGGGCTTCTTAAAGAAAATGAACAACCAGAATATTTTCTTTATTTAGAACTTTCACCAGAACTTATTGATATCAATATTCACCCAACAAAAACAGAAATTAAATTTGAAAATGACCATATTATTTATGCTTTGGTACGTTCTGCCGTTAAGCATAGTTTAGGTCAGTTTCAGGTTTTTCCTTCAATAGATTTTGAGTTGAGTCAAGAGAATGAAGTACCTTATTCTTATAAGGATAAAGAAGCTAAATTGCCTACTTATCAAGTAGATAGTAATTTTAATCCTTTTCAAATGGATTTTGATTCTCAAGCACCAAAACAAGAAAAGTATACTTCTTCAAAGTCTTTTGATTATAAAAAACATTCCCCATCTTGGGAAAATCTTTATACAGGTATTCCTTCAAAGGTTAATGAATTTCAGCAAATAAAAGAAGAGCCTTCTATGCCTAATTTATTAGATTCTTTATCTGTTGAGGCTTCTAAACAAACTATTCTTTATTTTCAGAAAAAATATTTGATAACTTATTTGAAAGAAAAAGTACTTATTATCAATGCTACAAGAGCTCATCAGAGAATATTGTATGAAAGATTTACTAAAAATATTCGTACAGGAATAAATATAAGTGAACAATTACTCTTTCCATTAGAATTTGAATTCTCTCCGACAGAAGTATTAAGTATTATTTCACTTAGTTCAGTATTAGAAACAGCTGGTTTTCTTTTTGAAACAGAAGGTAATAAGGTTCGAGTATTAGGTTTGCCAACATTAGTTAAAGAGAGTCAGGCTTTGGAAATACTAAAAGATTTAATAGCTGATAATATGGAAGATATTCCACAAGAAAATTTCTCTCAGGAAGATATTTTAGCAAAAAATCTAGCAAAAACATTATCTATTCGTTCTGGTCAATCTCTTTCATCAGAAGAACAAGAACAGTTAATAGCAGATTTATTCTCTTGTAAAGAATGTAATGTTTCTCCATTTGGTAAAAAAATATTTACAGAACTTTCAATAAATGAAATAGATAGTAAATTTTAATTAAATAAAGAATAAAATACCCTTTATGTAGTTTTTTTATTACATAAAGGGTATTTTTATTTATATAATATAGTATATAAATAAAGTTAGTAAAGTGAAATATTTAGTATGCTATCTATATTTTCATTTGTTTTTGATTATTATATTATTTATCTATTAATATAAATCAATTATATATCTTATTTTTTTATTTTATTAGATAATAAAAGTAATTTTGGATATATATTTTCAATATTATATGATAGTTTTTTATAT
>CALFOY010000151.1 GCA_937919265.1 uncultured Capnocytophaga sp.
AAATATTTCTAATGCTATTATATTATTTTATGATGAAACTAATAATAAAATATTAGAATATACACAAAGTAATGAAGAAGGTAATTTTAATTTATCAAAAACTTATACAGAAGGTTTTTATAAAATAGAAATTGCAAAACTTGGTTATCAAAAAAAATCAAAACAAATAATTATAGGAACAGCAGAAAATAAAACATTGAAAGTAGATTTTTCTTTACAAGTAAAAGTAGAAGAACTTGAAGGAATTACACTATCTGAAAATTATCCTATTGTTGTTAAAAAAGATACTATTTTATATGATATAAAACGACTTACATCTCACCACGATGAATCTTTAGAAAAAGTATTGGCTAAAATAGATGGTTTTAAAGTTTCAGGAAATGGTGAAATACATATAAATGGAAAATTGGTACGTAAAGTTTTAGTTGATGGTAAAGAAATATCAGACTTTGGAGCTTCTTTAATAACAAAATCTCTTTCTCCTGAAAAAGTAGAAAAAGTAGAAGTGCGTTTTAATGAAAAGAATTCTAAAATAAAAGAAAGTTTATTAGATGATAAACACTTTGTAGTGTTAGATATTACTCTAAAACCTAATATTAAAAAAGATTTTTTCGGGAAACAAAGTATAAATTTTGGTTATCAGAATGATATAAAACTCGGAGGAGTTACTAATCTTTTTTCACTTAATAAAAAAGCAAATATTCAACTATTCTTAGAGAATAATAATTTTAGTAATAATACTATTCATCTTTCTCAAATAAGAAATATAGGTCAAGAATCATATTCTAAAATATTTACAATACCTATAGATATTGAAGACATAAAAAGTAGAGATTCTTACCAAGAAGATGTATATGGTTTTCATAATTTTATAGCTAATGATAACTCTATTGCAGGTATTTCTATAAATTTACCTATTACTAAAAAGACAGATTTATATATAGGTTCTTTCAATAATTATCATTTTTTAAGAAATCAATTTTATCAACATACTTTTTTTGATAATCAAATGATTTATAATCGAGAAGAAAATAATTTTATAAATGAATATAACTCCAAGAATAAAATACAAATAAAACATACTGCTGAAAAATTAAAAATATCATCAGATTTTAATTATGTATACTTTGACCAAAAGTTATATAATGCTATCTTGAACCAAAAAACAAATAATTTTCTAAAAAAGCATTATAACAATAATCTTTACTTTAATGCTAATATAGAATATTTATTAACACAAAAGTTAGGACTATTTACAGGGTTTTCTTTCTCAGATGAAAAATTTAATATTCATACAAATCTTTATTCAAATAATCCTGATATATATACTTATCTTAGAATAAATGAAGATTTTGAACAACACAATTATAATAATCAAACCATTAAACAAGGAAAATTAGGATTAACTTACAAATCTAATTCTTTCGGAACACAAAATTTTGGTTATAAATATCATCATAATAGTCTTGAAAATGAAAAAGTATCTAATTCAGAAGATTTTAATGCCACAAATAGAGATTATATAAGTAAAAATCATTCTATTTTTTATGAAAATACAATATTATTAGGAGATTTTAATATTAATTTAGGTTTAGAATATACAAAAGTTCATTTCCCTTATACAGAAAATAGTAGTTATAGAAATATTAGCAAAGGATATTTTCAATATGATGCTAATATAACGTATAATATAGATACACAGTCTTATTTAACAGGTGGAATATCTCACAAATTAGATTATTATCCATTACAAAAAGCTACTTTTGGGAATATTCTTACAGATTTTCAAAGTATTTATGTAACAAACTCTTCTATTGCTCCTTACTATAATACTTCATATGGTTTAACATTTTCAAAATTATTTATTAATAAGGCTCATTTACTTATTGCTTATAATAAAGGAGTTTCTAATAACCTTAATACACAAACATTTAATAATAATTTTATTTTCACAAACGCTAATCAATTAACAAGTAATTATCATCTATTTTCTACACAATATAAAGGACATATAAAAAAGCTATTACTATCTTACACTGCCGAACCAGAATTTATTATTAACACCTCAGAATATATTTTTAATAACAAAATAGAAACTACTACAGCTTATCGTTTTTTCTATGGGTTAAAACTTACTCAAAAACCTCACAAACAAGTATCTATTTATTATTATCCAAAATATAATTATTTTATTTTTAGAAATAGTATTACAAATAATAGTAAAATATTTGATTTTCTAAGAAATAAAATATCTGTAACAGCTTATTTTTTAGATAAAAAACTATTAACAGAAATAGGTTATCAACAAGTAAATTTCCTACAAAGTGGAACAAGCTTTAATAACTTTGATGCACGAGTGGTTTATAAAACAAAGAAGTATAGATGCTTTTTAGAAATAGAAAACTTATTAAACTCAAAATACTTCATTACTCAAGATTTTAATAAATCATTATTAAATGTGAATAAGAACAGTGTTTTTGAGCGTTATTTCAATATTGGCTTTGAGTTTAAGATTAATTAAAAAAATCCTCCGTTGAAAAAACGGAGGATTTTTTTATATAACAAATTGTATATATTCATCAAAGTTTTCAAAACTTCTTGCATAGAGTTCTGTTATATCGCCATCGGGTTCATCTCTTAGCAATTCGCCTGTATTTCCTATTTTAATAAACTCAACCTGTAAAGGTTCTCCTTTACTATTTTTGTAAATAGTTTCACAAGATTTGGCATAGGTTACTGCTTTGTGCTGAGCCTCTGTTTCAGATTCTGCATTTATTTGCAAAAAAGTTTCTTCATAAACCATTTTTTTAGTGGTCAAGTTTGTGGTTCTAAGTAAAACTACGGAAAAATATTTTCTCATATGGATTTCATCTTTTTATTAACATAGTTATATTAGAATTTTGGGTAAAAATTGGCTGATTCTAACGGCACTTCATCTTCTATAATTTGTTGATTATCACAGAAGTTTTTAAGATTACTTTCTATCAATAGTTGTACTTCACTTTTATATTGATATGGGTAAAGTAAGTGAATATTTGCTCCTGCGTCAAGAGTAAAGCCTACTGGTATTTGAGTTTGTCTTCTAAAATTCCAAATTTGTTCTATTGTTGCCAATGTATTTGGACGCATAAGCACAAAATAAGGATTACTAGTCATCATCATAGAATGAAGAGTAAGAGCCTCAGATTCAATTAGTTTAACAAAATCATCAAGTGCTCCAACTCTGAGTATAGTATTAAGTTTTGAGATATTCTCTGTAGCTTGTACAAAACGTTGTTTAGCATAAGGGTGATTATTCATTAAATCGTGTCCATCTGTGCTACTTATTTGTTTTTGCCCTTTATCAATAAGTAAAATAGTATCTTGATAACGATGAAATACCTCGTGTGTCATTCCGAAAGGAACTCCATAAAGGTCTGAGCTATTAGGTATCTCTGGGTGTTCTCCCCAAACAACAACACTTCCTATAATACTTCTGCACGCACTACCAGAGCCCAATCTTGCTAAAAAAGACGCTTTTTCATAGAAAAATTCATCTGTCATTTCTGGACAAAAGAGTTTTTCTATTTTCATAAGACAAACAGCCAAAGCCGCCATTGCACTAGCAGAAGAAGCTATCCCACTACTATGAGGAAAAGAATTATGAGAACGAACCACAAAATGATAATCTCTTAAAAAAGGCATATACAGCCGCATTCTGTTGAAAAAAGTTTCTATTTTGGTTAAAAAAGCCTCTTTTGGATTTTCTTCAAAATAAAAATCAATTTGGAAACTTGCATTGAAATCCGTTCTGGGTAAAAACTCAACAGATGTGTCTGTATATGAATTAGTTAGAGTAAAGCTCAAAGAAGGATTGGCTGGTAACTGAAAATCTTTTTTGCCCCAATATTTCACCAAAGCAATATTACTCGGTGCGCGGTGTTGTACTTTCCCTCGAGTAACTTTCTCGGTATATTTTTTCGGTAAAAATTTGTCTACAACCATAATTTTTTAAGAATAAATTGTTTAATATTAGAAATAAATTTAGATTAGAAATAACTGTTTTTTTTATATTTAAAACCAAAAAACATAAGAAATAACAGATATAAAAATAATCGAAAGAATATTAAGAATAAAACCTGCTCTTATCATATCTTTTTGGGAGACCATTCCTGTTCCATACGCCAAGGCATTAGGCGGGGTAGCCACAGGAAGCATAAAAGCACACGAAGCACCAAAACCAATAATTAAAGCCAAGCCCACAGGATCCATATTCAATTCTTTGGCTATTGAAATAGCAATAGGCACCAATAATGCTGCACTTGCTGTATTAGAAGTAAATTCAGTAAGAAAAATAATAAATGTTGCTACCAATAGACCTATTAAGAAATAATTTTGCTCTTTTATTAGGAAAACAATTCCATCAACCATTGCTTTACTTGCTCCTGAATTTGTCAGAATAACACTAAGTGAAAGTCCGCCTCCAAATAACATAAGTACACCCCAATCTGTGTTTTCTTGAATGCTTTTCCAGTCTGCAACTCCTAATAAACATACCCAAACCGCTGCTCCAATAGCAATAACAGCATCAAAATCATCTATTAAATCTATTCCTAAGAAATTAGAAATAAATTTATTAATATACGTGCTAAAAATCCACCCAAAAGCAGTTATTATAAAAATCAAAATTGTAAGATATTGCTTTGAGTTTAGTTTTTCAACCTTTACATCAGTAGCTATTTTTATATTTAAATTGGGTTTGAATAAGAAATAAATAGTTCCTAACATCAAAGGCATTAAACCTAAAACTACAGGCATCCCATACTTTAACCACTGAGAAAAATTAATATTTAACTGAGAAGCAACAATAGCATTTGGAGGGGAGCCTACCAAAGTTCCCATTCCTCCTATACTTGAACTATATGCTATACCCAAAATAACGAAAGCAAAAGTACCAGGATTTTCTTTATAATCAATATTTTTTAACATTCCGATAGCCAAAGGAATAATCATTGCTGCAGTAGCTGTATTACTTATCCCCATAGAAAGTAGAGCTGTAACTATGAAAATAAAAAAAATAGCTACCATAAAATTACCTTTTGCAAAAGAAATTACCTTTTGAGCTATATATTGATCTAATTTTTGAATATTTAATGCTGTTGCAATGGCAAAACCACCAAAAAACAGAAATATTGTAGGGTTTGCAAATGCTTGTAGAGCTGTTTTAGTATGCTCAAGCCCTAAGAAGATAGCTAAAACAGGTATTAAAAGAGCTGTTATAGTAATATGAATTGCTTCTGTAAGCCATAAAATAGCGACCAAAGCTAAAAGTGCCAATCCTTTATTTGTTTTATCTTCATATGGAAGAATATAATTTAGCAAAACAGCTAAAAGAATAGCAAATATAATGATTGTTGTTTTTTTAATTACCTTGTTTAGCATCTGTCTCTTATACACATCTCCGAGCCCACGAGACCGTACTAGATCTCGT
>CALFOY010000152.1 GCA_937919265.1 uncultured Capnocytophaga sp.
ATTACTATCTACAATGATAAAGTAATTATCTATATCTATAGGTTTTGTAAAGTCTTCTAAGCTCCCTGCATAGATAAGGAGTTTTTTATCTCCACTTTGAAACTGATAGGACAAAGAATCGTTCGACAATTTGCGATAACGCGATAGTTCGAAACTATCTATGCTGTCTTTTTCTGGTTCAAAGGCTATGTTTTCATACAAAAAAGTGGTTTTATCAAAGCGTTTGATACCTAAGAATGAAAAAAAACTCTTTTGGGTAGTTTCTTTTTTAAAGGCAAGGAAGTCACGAGTAATCTGAAAAGTTTTTATTTCCTCAGTTTTGTCGTCTGTAACGGTAAGTTTGTAGGTAGGAAGTTCTACCCAATGGTCGTCTATTTTTAGTTGAACGCTTCCTATGGGTTGTTCTGAAATGAGGAGACTGATGGTGTGTTTTTGAAAATGGGTATCGGTACGTACCACTACCTTATCGGCATCTCTATCATTCCATTTTTCTGACAAATAGCGGTCTTCATATCGCAGTGTTAGTTTTATCTCAGGTAGTGGCATAGTATTTTGTTTATTATTTCACCTTGTACCTTCTTAGACATTGTATTAAGGTAATGATATCATCGCTTTGTTTAGGACTTATCAAAAACTCATAATTTTTATAATAGGTATAGATACTGATTTTCGTTAGTTCTTTAAAAATAATTTCATCTATTTCTTTGGCATTTAGCTTATGAGCAAAAGCTCCTTCACAATTGATGGGAAATTGATTTTTTAGGGTCATCTTTTCTCCTGAAGCAAAGAGTATATCAAAATTTTCTTCTTTTTTCAAGCAAACAGATTCGTCTAATATTTTGACATATAAGAATAAATCCTCCCCTCTTTTCCCAAACTGAAACACTCCATAAGTAAGTGTATCTTTATTAGCACGTAAATACAAAGGCTGTGCACTTGCAAATCGTCTTCCCTTGAGCTTTTTATGTCCTTGTACTATCTTGCAATTGATAGTAACAGCTTCTTTGGGGTTCTTTGAGATGATTTGCAAGCTATCCTGTTTTTTCTCCTGCTGAGAAAAAACAATAGATGAGAAGCATATAAAGCCTAAGAAGGAAAGTAAACATTTTTTTAGCATATCCAATACATCTTTTAATAGCTACTTTATTCCTGTTGGTACAATTGTTTGCAAACTTCTAAATCTACTTTCATCTTATCATATTCCTCTTTTAAAGTTTTGTTGATAGTACTAAGGCTATCCAAGGTTTTTTGATTGATGGTAAGTTGTTTTATTTGTTTCTTAGCATCTATAAGTTCTTTATATACCAAAATCGTATTATTATACATATTTTTGTTTTTAAGAGAGTCTTTAGGGATTTGCTTGTACATATCAGCAAGAATAGAAAGGGCTAATTTTTCGTTGAAAAAATCGTTTTTATAGCCACCTTGAGGTGTTCCTATAGAATCTACAGCCACTTTTACTTTTTCTAACTGAAAAGAAAAGCCATCTTGAAATTTCATTTCTCGTTGTATACGAGCATTTTCTTGCTTGAGCAAATTGTTTTCCTTGAAAGGGAAATAGATATTGACCATAAGAGCCAAAATTATAACAAGTACTGCAAGAGTGAAAAACAACACGAAAAAGCCTAATGCTTTTGTACGTTCTTTCTGATTTAATATTTCCATATAGGTTGATACTTTTGTTGTTAATTTCTATTAATCGGCTAAGAAAGTCTTACTTCTCTCAGGTTGTAGAGAGCTTTTTTCATTTGTGATTTCAGATACGAAAATGCT
>CALFOY010000153.1 GCA_937919265.1 uncultured Capnocytophaga sp.
AGATAATAATGTTTTTGTTTATATTTGGAAAATGCAGGAAAGAGATAATGCATACTTGTTATTTGGCTAAGTTTAAAAATTGTTGGGAAATAATAGTTTGTAAAAAAGGTAAGGAGATAGAATTAATAAAACTTAAAGATAAATTTGAGCTGAAAAACAAATTTGTGTGTGATGGCCATCAATATAGACTTTACCAAGAAATCACCTACAATTTACTAGATTATTTAATACATTCGTGCTAGTATAAGCAAAAATTTTTTAAATATGTTATAATAGACTGATGAATTTTTTTAAAAGGATATTTTCCTCAGAGAAAAAACAGACTTTGGATAAAGGGCTAGAAAAAACCAATACAAGTTTCTTTGAGAAATTAGGAAGAGCTATTATTGGAAAATCAAAAGTTGATGATGAGGTTTTAGATGAGCTTGAAGGAGTTTTGGTGAGTAGTGATGTAGGGGTAGAAACAACTCTTAAAATAATAAAAAGGATAGAGGAACGAGTTTCTAAAGATAAATATCTAGGAACAAGTGAATTAAATAAAATCTTAAGAGAAGAAATAGCAGGCTTATTATCAGAAACTAAAACAGGTGAAGAAGAAGATTTTTCTATTCCTAAGGATAAGAAACCTTATGTAATAATGGTTGTAGGCGTTAATGGAGCTGGTAAAACAACAACAATAGGTAAGCTAGCTAGTCAATTTAAAAATAAAGGCTATAAGGTTGTTTTAGGGGCGGCAGATACATTTAGAGCAGCAGCTATTGACCAATTACAAGTATGGGCAGACCGAGTAGGAGTTCCTATTGTAAAACAACAGATAGGGAGTGACCCCGCTTCAGTAGCTTTTGATACACTTTCATCTGCAATAGCTCAAAATGCTGATATTGTGATAATTGATACCGCAGGAAGGCTTCATAATAAAATTAATTTGATGAATGAGCTGACGAAAGTAAAACGAGTAATGCAAAAAGTCATTCCTGATACTCCGCACGAGGTTTTATTGGTTTTAGATGGTTCTACAGGACAAAATGCCTTTGAACAAGCAAAGCAATTTACTAAAGCAACAGAGGTAAATGCATTAGCTATCACAAAATTGGACGGTACAGCAAAAGGAGGCGTTGTTATTGGTATTTCTGACCAATTTCAAATTCCTGTTAAATACATTGGAGTAGGAGAGGGAGTGAATGACTTACAAGTTTTCAATAAGTATGAATTTGTAGATTCATTTTTTAAGGAATAAATAAATGTTTTCATAAAAAAAGGTATTCAATTTTATTTTGAATACCTTTTTTTATATTTTTATTCTGTTGGAGCTACATTTTCAGTATTTTCCTCATCTTCTAATAAACCTTTATCTATCAGAATGTTATACCATTGAATGATTTTTTTGATATCGCTAGGATAAACTCTGTCTTCATCATAATTTGGTACTACTGAGAAAAAGTACTCTTCAAGTTCTTCATTAGGAGCTTTGTGAGAAATAGTTGTTTTTGCTCCGTTTTCTTTTTCTTTTATGGCTCTAAAAACGTCTTCAAGAGGTTTTTCTTCGTCTAATGTATAGATTGCAATTTCTGAAAGAAGGCTTACATTACTACGAAGCCCTACACTTATTCTTTTTCCATCTACAAGAGAAAGGGCTAAAAATCCTGAACGTGTGCGAGATTGAAGCTGGAATAAACCTGGCTTTCCTGAAATTGTTAAAATTTGATTTAATTTCATTTTTTTAATAGTATATTAAATTAAAATTATCGTTTTTTGCTAGCCTCTGGAAATCTCATTCGGTACCGAACATCTATTTTTCCTTTGCTAATATTATTTAGTTTCCCTTTTAGGAGTTGTTTTTTGAAGGCAGAAAGTTTATCTGTAAAAAGTATTCCTTCGATATGGTCATATTCGTGTTGAATAATACGAGCTGCTAATCCTGAAAAGGTTTCAGTGTAAGTATTGAAATCTTCATCTTGGTATTCAATAGTTACAAATTCTTGACGGGCAACATCTTCCGTTACACCTGGAATACTTAGACAACCTTCATTGAAAGTCCATTTTTCTCCCTCTTCTTTTAGAATTTTGGCGTTAATGAATACTTTTTTGAAATTTTTAAGAAGTTCCTGTTCATCTCTTTCTAAGTCATCATCATCAGAAAAAGGTTTTGCATCAATAACAAAAAGCCGAATAGGTAACCCTATTTGAGGTGCTGCTAAGCCTACGCCATTGCTATGATACATAGTTTGGAACATATTGTCTATGAGTTCTTTAAGTTTAGGATACTCAGAATCAATATTTGTACAAACTTTACGCAAAACTGGATCTCCATAAGCTACAATAGGTAATATCATAGAGTTTATTTTTAAGGTACAAAGATATAAAATTTTTGATTTTGTATCAAGCTAAAATTATTTTTGTAAAAAGAAAAGATAAAAAAATTAATTTTCTAAATATAAATCAATTAATCCCTCTGGGGTTTGTACGATGATTTTTTTAGAATCTCTATTTACTTCTTTCAAAAACTCATCATTCATAGGGATAAGTATTTGTTTATCATCTCTTTCTATCTCAAAAAGTGGTTGATGAGTAGTATCATTAACACCTGTTATTATTCCAACAAATCCATAATTAACATCTTCTACCTGAAACCCAATTACTTCGTGAAAATAGAATTTATTACCAGAAAGTTTTGGTAAAAATTCTAAGGGTAAATAGAGTTTATGTTTAAGTAAGGTATCAGCATCGGCTTCAGTATTTACTTCTTCGAATTTTATTCGTAATAATTCAGATTTGTGTAAGGAACACTTCTCAATAAAAAAAGGAACCAAGTTTTTACCTAGTTCGACAAAAACTGATTCCATTTGTTCGTACATTTCGGGGTCATCAGAGTCTAATTTGACTAAAACATCACCCTTAAAGCTAAATTTTGAGATAATTGTTCCAACAAAGAAGCAATCGTCTTTTCTCATAATTTATGCTTCTGTTTCTTCATTATTTTCTTGTGCAGGCGCTTGTGCTTGTGCTAATTTAGCAGCAGCATCAGCTTTACGTTTTTCACTGTAAGCGTTTTCAGCTTTTAGAGTTTCTTGTTTAGCATTAGCTTTACCTTTTGCTAGGCTTTCTTTTTTAGCATTGATTTTTTGCTCTTTTTCAGCCATCCAAGCATTAAATTTAGCATCTGCTTGCTCTTGTGTAAGCGCACCTTTTTTTACACCACCTTGTAAGTGATATTTTAATAAAACACCTTTGTAAGAAAGAATTCTACGAGCAGTATCAGTAGGTTGTGCTCCGTTGTGTAGCCATTTTACAGCTAAATCTATGTTAAGCTCTATTTGAGCTGGGTTAGAAATAGGGTTGTAAGTTCCTATTTTTTCTAGGAATTTACCATCGCGAGAAGCTCTCGCATCTGCAGCTACTACCCAATAGAAAGGTTTTCCTTTTTTTCCGTGTCTTTGTAATCTAATTTTTACTGGCATAATTAAGATTTTTGTTGGGTTCTCGACCCTTTGTTTATAATGGGGGCAAAGATACTATTATTTTTTTAATAATCAACAATTTCTTAAAAATATTTTTCATTTTTATTTGAGAAAAAATTTTTTTATAAGAGAAGTATTCATTTATATTATTATTTGTATAGAGATAAGTAAAAAATTAGTATTTTTGTCATCTGTTAAAAAAAGAATAAATGTATAAAAAAATATTTTTTATTTTTATTTTGAGTATAGTTCATAACGTTTTTGCTCAAAGTAATATTGATTCTTTAGAAATAATAGCTATAGACATTCCTTCTGAGTTTTCTAATGAAAAGGATTCTGTACGTTCGAAAGCGAAAGTTATTATAGCTGAAGAGTCAAGAAATAGTCAAGAAGTAGTAGCCTCTATTTATGATATTCCGAATCCGAAACTTAAAGGGCAAAATCATTTTATAACAGATATGACAGGGTTACTTAGCTCGTCTGATATTCAAAAAATAGATGAAATATCAACACAGATAGAAGCTTTAACCAAGATGGAATATGCTATTGTTGTTGTTAATGATTATGTAGGGCGAGATGATTTTCAGTTTGCTTATGATTTGTTTAATTATTGGGGAATAGGGAAACAAGATTTGAATAATGGATTGCTTTTATTCATAGCTATTGATGCTCGCCAATGGAGGTTTATTTCAGGTTTAAATACTGAAGTTGTTTTTACAGATGCTTATTTAAAAGGTATAGGAGAAGAATATTTAGTGCCTTATTTTAGAGAGGAGGAGTATGCAAAAGGGATATTAGAGGTATCTAAAGTGATAGAAAAAGTAGCTACTTCTGATGATGCAAAAGCAGAGCTTGAAAATCTTTTACCTAACCATCGTCCGTTTTTTTCTGTTAGAAATAATGATTTTATCTTGTCTATCATTGTTTTAGTTCTTTTTGTTGGGTTTTGGTATTGGATAAGTAAAGCTGAAAAAAAATGTAAAGGTGTAAATAAAGAACCATTCGAGTTGAATAAATCCATAGGGAAAGGTTGTTCATTTATTTTTATTATTCTTTTTATTCTTTTTTTATTATCCTTTTTTACACCTGTACCTGTTTTGGTAGGAATTTTTGATTGGGCTTCACATAAAAAAAATATTCCTTATTTAATTATTTTTATTTGTTCTTTACTTTTAGGCTTGAAGTATATGGATAGTAATGTTTCTGTGGCTCGCTCTTATAAAGATGAATTGAATAAATCAAAAGCTTTAGATAAATTCTTTAAAATGACTATATTACCAATGATGTTAGTACCATTGGCTTATATAGTATTGATAGCAATAAAATGGCGCTTACATCAGGATAAAATTCGTTTTGCTCCACCAGATGATTCAGGGAATTGGGAACGTATAAATAGAGAAAATTTTAGTAAGCAAGAATTGTCTAAGTATCTGAATAATGGGCAGTTATGTGAAGAGAAAATACGAAGTAGAAAATACGAAATTTGGAAAAATAAACTTACAGGACAAATTGTTACAAAGCCTTGGAACTTGAAAAATACTTATTACACTTGTCCTAATTGTAGTTTCAAAACTTGTGAGGCTTATAACCATACAATTATTCCGCCTACTTATTCATCATCTGGTATGGGAGAACGAGTAGAAACGTGTTCTTATTGTTCACATCGAAAATCATTAGGAACTTATGTTATTCCTAAAAAAGTTCGTTCCTCGTCATCTTCTGGTGGTAGCTCAGGCGGTGGTGGAGGTAGTTTTGGCGGAGGTCGTTCAGGCGGAGGTGGAGCAGGCGGAAGTTGGTAAAAAATTGATTATGAAGGTTTCATTAAAAAATTATACATTAAGATATTTAACAATTGCTTTTTTAATTATTATGGCTATTTGGGCTTCGCTATTTTATGCTTATATTTTAGACGAAGTTTATGATAATGTAGATGATGGGCTTAAAGACCGAAAAGATGAGATATTGATACATATTTCTAATAATCATAAATTATTGGATATCAATGAATTCGGAATAGAAGGATTTCGAGTTTATCCTACAAAAAATAAAATATCTCATAAAACAGAGTTGTCCAATGAGTTTTTTTATATGCCCTATGATGGAGAAGAAGAACCTTATAGAGTTCTAAAAACAGGTTTTTATGCGACAAACGGAAAATCTTATATTTTAGAAATACGAGCTTCAACTATTGAAGAAGATGATTTGTTAGTGAATTTAGCAATTGCTTTGGTTGTTCTTTATGTGGTTTTGGTTATAACAATGTATCTTATTAATATTTTGTTGATTTATAAAATTTGGAAACCTTTTAATTTGATTATCAGTAATTTAAAAAAATATCAAATAGGTAATAAAGAAAATTTACAGGCAGTAAAAACAAATGTGATAGAGTTTTCTGAGTTGGAGCAAAATATACAACAAATGTGGCAACGAAATGAAGCTATTTTTGAAGAACAAAAGATATTTATAGAAAATGCTTCACACGAGTTACAAACTCCTTTAGCTATCACAATCAATAAGTTAGAACTTTTTTTGGAAGATGAAAATTTAACAGAAAAACAACTCATTGAACTCTCGCTAGTAAAATCAGCTTTGAGCAGAATGGTAAATCTTAATAAATCTCTTCTGATGCTTTCTCGCATTGAAAATAGACAATATAAACAAACGGAGAAAATAAATTTTAGAGAAATTATAGATGATTTATTAAGTGAATTTAATGATTTGATAGATTTCAAAGAAATTTCACTTACTTTCGAGGATAAAAATAATTTTTATTTTGAAATGAATAAAAATTTATCGGTTATTTTAGTCTCTAATTTGTTAAGAAATGCAATAAAATACAATATTAAAGGAGGGAATATTGAAATTATTATGCAAAAAAACTATTTTTGTATAAAAAATACAGGTAAAAACGTTTCTTTGGATAAAGATTTAATTTTTAAACGCTTTCATAAAGGCGAACAAGATAGTTCTTCAACAGGTTTAGGGTTGGCTATTGTTAAATCAATTATAGATTTGTATCCAAATTTACAAATTTATTATTCATTTGAGCAAGATAAACATAGCTTTAAAGTGTTTTATAAAGCATAAAAAACATTATTAATTCAATAATATTCGCAAATATATTCCAAGTAAAACTATGTTTTTTATTAAGAAAAAATAAAATAATCAATCATTATTTATAATTTATTATTTTA
>CALFOY010000154.1 GCA_937919265.1 uncultured Capnocytophaga sp.
CTCGTGGGCTCGGAGATGTGTATAAGAGACAGGTATTTTTATTGTAATGGCTTGGATTGGAGGGCTTAAAGCATTTCAATATGAAGCAGACGGAATTGTTCCTTTTGTAATAAATAGCCCTTTTATGAGCTTTTTTTATAATAATACAAACAAAACCGCTATTGATGAAAAAGGAGTAACAGGAGAAGCTAATATAGGAAAAGAAGTTGCTGAATATAAGCTACATAAAAACCCAGAAGGAAAAATGGTAAAAGCGAATATTGAATGGCATAAAGAGAATGGAACTTATATTTTCTCTTACGGACTAGGCCTTGCTATTGTTACTATTGGACTTTTAACTTTATTAGGTATTTGGTCTCCTAAAATTGGGCTTTTAGGTGGTTTGCTTACTTTCGGAATGTCAATAGTTACTCTTTCATTCCTTATAACAACTCCTGAGGTATATGTACCTAATTTAGGTGGAGATATGCCAACTCCAAACTTTGGATTTCCTTACCTTTCAGGAGCTGGGCGTTTGGTACTTAAAGATATTATAATGTCTGCAGGAGGGCTTATTGCTGCTTCTGATGCTGCAAGAAGACTTTTGAAAAAATAATTTTTTAATAAATTAATTTAGCCCAAGAAAAAATCTTGGGCTTTTTTATTTTAAACTTCTTTTACATCTTTTAAAAATATCCATTTCATAAGAACTATTTCGCGTCCTTGCTTTTCAAAAGCACCAAATCTTGGAGCTAAAAACACAGAAGCTATCCCAGCTATTACAGATGCTAAAAAATGATTTAACTCTGTAAAAAAATAATTCAGCCCGAAACGAAATGTTATAAATATAAGACCAAAACTAAGAAAATTGTACAAAAAAGCACGAGTTTTTGCATTCATAAAAATATTTTTAGATAAAAAGCAAAAGTACGATTTTTTTATTTATTAACACTCATTTTCACCTAATTTTAATGAAATTATATATTGTCATTTCTTAATTATTTTGTACTTTTGCGAAAATTTTATGAAATGTCAAGATATACGATTACTGCGGCTTTGCCTTATACAAATGGGCCTGTACATATAGGGCATTTGGCGGGGGTTTATGTACCTGCTGATATTTATGCTCGTTTTCAGAGACTTAAAGGAAATGATGTAGCTTTTATCTGTGGAAGTGATGAACACGGAGTTGCTATTTCTATTAAAGCTCAAAAGGAAGGAATTACTCCACAAGAAATTATTGATAAATATGATAAAATAATCCGAGATTCGTTTGAAAATTTTGGAATTTCTTTTGATAATTATTCAAGAACATCAAGGCCTATTCATTATAAAACAGCTTCAGATTTCTTTAAAAAACTTTATGAAAATAATGATTTTATAGAAGAAACTACAGAACAGCTATATGATGAAAAAGCAGGACAATTTTTAGCTGACCGTTTTGTAATAGGTACTTGTCCTAAATGTAGTAATCCTGAAGCATATGGAGACCAATGTGAAAAATGTGGTTCTAGCCTTAATGCTACAGACCTTATCAACCCAAAATCTACTTTGACAGGTTCTGTTCCTACATTAAAGCAAACTAAACACTGGTTTTTACCACTGGATAGATACGATTCTTTTCTAAGAGAATGGATTCTAGAAGGACATAAAGATGACTGGAAATCAAACGTATATGGGCAAGTAAAAAGTTGGCTTGATGATGGTTTGAAGCCTCGTGCCGTTACTCGTGACCTTGATTGGGGAATTCCTGTGCCTGTTGAAGGAGCTGAAGGAAAAGTTCTTTACGTTTGGTTTGATGCTCCTATTGGGTATATTTCTTCTACAAAAGAATGGGCTGAACGAGAAGGAAAAAACTGGGAACTCTACTGGAAAGACAATAATACTAAATTAGTCCACTTCATAGGAAAAGATAATATTGTATTCCATTGTATTATTTTCCCTGCTATGCTAAAAGCTGAAGGTAGTTTTATTCTACCAGAAAATGTCCCTGCCAATGAATTTTTGAACTTAGAAGGTAATAAACTCTCTACTTCTAAAAATTGGGCGGTTTGGTTACACGAATATTTGCAAGATTTTCCAAATCAGCAAGATATATTAAGATATGTTCTTACTGCCAATGCTCCTGAAACCAAAGATAATGATTTTATGTGGAAAGATTTTCAAGCAAGAAATAACAACGAACTTGTTGCTATTTTTGGTAATTTCATTAATCGAGTAATGGTTTTAACTGAAAAATATTACAATGGAATAGTCCCCTCTCCTACTGTTTTTTCAGATATTGATAAACAAATTTTTTCAGAAATTCCGCTTATTACTGAAAAAATAGAACAATCATTAGAACGCTATCGTTTCCGTGAAGCTCAACAAGAAATGATGAATATTGCTCGCTTAGGTAATAAATATTTAGCTGATGAAGAGCCTTGGAAACTTATAAAAACAAATCCTGAACGTGTAGAAACAATTATATACACTGCTTTACATATTGCTTCTGCTTTGGCTGTTACTTGTGAGCCTTTCTTGCCTTTTACTTCTGAAAAGTTAAGAAAAATACTGAATTTCAATACTATGAATATTACTCCTAATTGGGAAAAAGTATTACAATCAGAGCATCTTATAGAGAAAGGACATAAGGTAGAAAAAGCTATTTTACTTTTTGAAAAAATCGAAGATGAGACTATTCAAAAACAAATTGACCGATTAGAACAAAGTAAAATAGATAATGCTAAACAAAATGTAAAAGCTATTGAACCTCAGAAAGAAAATATTTCCTATGATGATTTTTCAAAATTGGATATTCGCATAGGAACTATTTTAGAAGCCCAAAAAATGCCAAAAGCAGACAAACTTCTTATCCTAAAAGTAGATACAGGTATTGATGTAAGAACTATTGTCTCTGGAATAGCTCAAAGTTTTGAACCTGAATCTATTATCGGGAAAAAAGTAACCGTTTTAGTTAATCTTGAACCAAGAAAATTACGTGGAGTAGAAAGCCAAGGAATGATTTTAATGGTTGAAAACTCTGAAGGAAAATATGTTTTCTTAAATCCTGATGAAAATAATATTTCAAACGGAACGGTAGTTAAATAATTTTTATACTTTTTTTAAAATAAACCATAGTAAG
This sequence comes from uncultured Capnocytophaga sp., assembly GCA_937919265.1. GTDB lineage: Bacteria > Bacteroidota > Bacteroidia > Flavobacteriales > Flavobacteriaceae > Capnocytophaga. The sequence goes on from CALFOY010000154.1 coordinate 3,104, forward strand.
TAAAATACTTATTATGGTTTATTTTTTATCTTTTTTCTTAACTATATTTAAGCTACATAAAAAT
>CALFOY010000155.1 GCA_937919265.1 uncultured Capnocytophaga sp.
ATTCTTGGAAATATTGAAAAAATAAGCAAAGAATAGTTTATGATAGTTATAAATTAAAAAATAGGGTTAGGAGAAGAAAATGTTTCAAAGTCAAAGAATAATTGAAGATCTGAAAAATAATATTTTTCGTATGGATAAAATGATTTTATCAATAGTTTATGCACTTGTGACGATTAGTACAATATTTGTGTATAGTGCAACAAGGCAAAATGGAATGGTTGTTAAGAATATCCTATGGATTGTTATAGGGACAATACTGATGTTTATTATAGCATCATTTGATTATAAACATATAAAACTATACATCTGGCATATTTATGGAATTGGAGCAGTATTGTTGCTGCTTGTTCGTTTTGCTGGAAAAAAGACGCTTGGAGCACAGCGTTGGATTGCATTAGGTCCGTTTCAGCTGCAACCATCAGAATTTGTAAAAGTAATAATTATTTTGATTATTGCCTACTGGATTGTAGAGAAATATAAGAATGGAATAAATAATTTAAAGGATATTATTGGCTCAATTCTTCCTGCATTGCCTCTTATATTGCTTATTCTAATACAGCCTGATCTAGGAACAACATTAATAACAATTTCTGCATTTTTATTTATGATTTTTTTTTACTTTTGCAAAAAAATATATTAAATTATGGAAGATACTAGAATACAATTAGCAATAGAGCATTTAAAATCAATACTTATTGAAGGAGAAACTTTAATAGCAGTTAGCCCTCAACATAGATTATTTACTATTTTCCCATTTATAACAGGCGGTGGTAATAATTTTTTATTCAAACGAAGAGATATAATAGCCGTTACATCTGGACGTTTTATTTATATGAAACGAAATTTATTCGGAGGGTATCAACTCAATGATATTCGTTGGCAAGATGTGGATAATGCAGTTTTTTATAGAGGAATATTTGCTGCTGATTTTAAAATATTTAAATATACTTCTACAGATTTGACTATTAATAAAATGAATAGTTATTTTCTTAATTTGATAGGCTACGATATAGAGAAAACGCAAGAAGTGTACAAATATGTACAAAAACAAGAACAAGAATGGCGAGAAAAACGAAGAATACGAGGCTTAGAAGAGCTTAGGGCTAAGTCTGGCGGTATTACAGGAACTCTCCCACAGGGAATAGCTAGTGTTTCTTCTGTCGAAAAAAAATCTGTTTCTGAGAGGTTGTCAGAATTGAAAAAAATGTATGAAGAACAACTTATTTCAGATAGTGAATATGAAAATTTGAAAGCAAAAATTATTAGTGAGTTATAAAATAAAAAAGACTTTGTAATTTTACAAAGTCTTTTTTTTATAAATTAAAGATTCATTTCTTTAACAATATTGTCTATTTTATCTTGAAGTTTTTTCAGTACTTCTGGGTATTTCTCAATACTTTCTAAAATTGTATTTACACTGAAATAGAATTTAATTTTAGGTTCAGTACCACTTGGTCTGGCTGCTACTTTTGTTCCTTTATCTGTGTAATAAATAAGTACATTAGATTTAGGAATGTCTATTTGTGTTTCTTCACCCGTTAGCATATTTTTGCTTACAGAAGCTTGATAGTCTTCAATACGAATAACTTGCTCATTAACAATTGTTTTAAGAGGATTTTCACGAAGATTTTTCATCATTTGAGAAATTTCTTCAGAGCCTTTTATTCCTTTTCTTACAATAGAAATTAGAAATTCTTGATAAAATCCAAATTCTTGATACATTTTGAGCATTTCTTCAAAGAAAGAACTTCCTTTTGCTTTGGCTTCACAAGCAATATTCATAGCAAGTAAAGAAGAAGTAACAGCGTCTTTATCTCGAACAAAATCACCTACCATAAAACCGAAACTTTCTTCCCCACCACCGATGAAATATTGTTCAGGGAAATCTTTTATCATTTTTGCAATCCACTTAAATCCAGTAAGTCCTTCTTTATACTCTATGCCATAAGCCTCTGCCAATTTTCTCATAAGAGGAGTAGAAACAATAGTTGAAGCTATAAATTCATTACCTCTTTTTTCTCCTTTTTCTTTCCATTTATCTAAGAGATATTTGGTCATTAAAAGCATTGTTTGGTTACCGTTCAAAAGTACCATTTTTCCGTTTAAGTCTCGTACTGCTATACCTATACGGTCACTATCTGGGTCGGTACCAAAAACTATATCTGCTTGTAATTCTTCAGCTTTTTTAAGAGCTAAAGTAAGTGCTTCCGGTTCTTCTGGGTTAGGAGATTTTACAGTAGGGAAACTTCCATCAGGGGTAGCTTGTTCATTAACAATATGTACATTGCTAAAACCAGCACGCTCTAAAACTTTAGGAATGATGGTAACCGAAGTTCCATGAAGAGGAGTGTAAATTATTTTCAAGTTTTCTTTTCCTTTGATAGGGAAATTAGCTTTATTTAATGCTCCTTCAATAAATGCTTCATCTATTTGATTATCAATATATTCAATAAGAGAAGGTTCACAATTGAATTTAATATCTGCAAATTGTGTTTTATCAATAGTTTGCAATATTTCATTGTCTTGTGGAGGTACAAGTTGTCCGCCATCTGTCCAATATACTTTATAACCATTGTATTCAGGAGGGTTATGAGAGGCAGTAAGAACAATTCCACATTTACATTTTAGGTATCTTACAGAAAAAGAAAGCTCTGGCGTAGGGCGTAATTCTGAGAATAAAAATACTTTTATTCCATTAGCAGAAAAAACATCTGCTACAACTTTGGCAAGAGTTTGAGAGTTGTGTCGGCAGTCATAGGCAATAGCAACACTAATAGGCTCGTTTGGATATACTTTTTTAAGATAATCACTAAGCCCTTGTGTATTTTTACCAAGAGTGTATTTATTAATACGATTAGAACCTATTCCCATAATTCCGCGCATTCCTCCTGTTCCAAATTCTAGATTTTTATGAAAACATTCTATAAGTTCTTCATTTTGACCATTTAGTAATTCACGAACTTTTTGTTGTGTAGGCTCATCAAAAGTAGGAGAGAGCCACGACTGGGCATTTATTTTACTTTTTTCTAATAAATCCATTTTGTTATTTTTTAGAATTGAATTTTAATTTATTAATTTTTCTAAGACATTTTGATCAAAAACGGAATGATTATTTTCTTCCATAAACTGTATTGTGTTATATATTTTCTCTCGAATAGGCTTTGGCAACGAATGGAAAGAAGTATCTATTTGAGTTTTTCTTTCATCGTCTAACACTCCATTATAATGCCGAATGGCTATTTTATTTCCTTTGTAATAAGTTAAAATTTTAACAGTGGAATAACTAAAATCTCCATCTCCAACAATACCATAAATAATAATAGGGTCTATGTAACCATCATTATCTAAATCAGTTAGAGAAATATATTTTGTCCAGAACCAAATAGAATAAATATATTCCTGATTATCAGGGCGAAAATCATATATAGTTTTCACTATTTTAAAAGAATTTTCTCTCTCTTTGATGAAAGAGCAAAACGACGCACTAAAAGAATTTAGAGCCTCGCTCGTGGAGAGTGCGACGATATTTAAGGCAGCCTACGAGCAAGAGGGCAGGAGCTTGGAGCGTGAAAAAGAGCGCGAGAGCCTCATTGCTGAGCTTAAGAAGAACATAGACGAGATCGACAAAGAAGCAAATTCTGTAATAGAAAAAATCGAAAATCTAGTGCAATGAAAATAAACAAAAATAACGAGGATCAATCGAGCTTTTGGGTTTCGTACGCAGACTTGATGGCGGGTCTGCTCTTTGTTTTTATGCTGCTAATA
>CALFOY010000156.1 GCA_937919265.1 uncultured Capnocytophaga sp.
AGCTTTACTATTAGATTTTTCTACTCCTAATCCTTCATAATAACAAATTCCTAATCCTAACTGAGCCATATCATATCCTTGTTCTGCAGCTTTTTTATACCAATAAAAAGCTTTACTATTAGATTTTTCTACTCCTAATCCTTCATAATAACAAATTCCTAATTCTAACTGAGCCATATCATATCCTTGTTCAGCCCCTTTTGTATACCAATAGACTGCTTTTGAATAAGATTGTTCTACTCCTTTCCCTGAATAATAGCAGACACCCAAATTATACTGAGCTTTAGGATCTCCTTGTTCAGCGGCTTTTGTAAACCAGTAAACTGCTTTCTCATAATCCTGTTCTACACCTAGACCTTTTTTATAGTAAAGTCCTATATTAAACTGAGCTTTAGGATCTCCTTGTTCAGCGGCTTTTTTATACCAATAAGCAGCTCTTGAATAAGATTGCTCCACACCTATTCCGTCTCTATAGCAATCTCCTAATCCAAATTGAGCCATATCATTGCCTTGTTCAGCCGCCTTTTCCCACCAATAGGCAGCTTTACTATTAGATTGCTCTACACCTATTCCTTTATCATAACAAGCTCCTATATTATACTGAGCAAAAGGGTTTCCTTGTTCAGCCGCCTTTTCCCACCAATAGGCAGCTTTACTATTAGACTGTTCTACACCCTGACCATTGTGATAGTAAAGTCCTATATTATACTGAGCAAAAGGGTTTCCTTGTTCTGCAGCCTTATTAGTCCAATAGAAAGCTTTTTCATAGGACTGTTCTAATCCTCCTTGTCCTAAGAAATAATAGTCTGCTAATTTGAGTTGAGCCCCCACTTCTCCTTTTTCAGCATGCTCTTTTAAAGATACTATATCTTCATTTTCTTGTGCGTTACTAATAAAAGTAAAGCATAAAGCACATAAAATTACAATAAGTTTTTTCATTTGTTAAATAAAAAATTTAGTTTATTATTTCTACTCTTTTACAGGCTTTTCGGGATTCGCCTTTTTAATCGGATGACCTAAGGAGGTGGTCGGAAATACCTTTTTTGTCCTTTCGACCACCTCCGAGGTGTAAATTATGTCCTCCATCGTCCTTCGGATAACGAAGAAGGTCATATTTAGGTCGTTCGAGGTGATCTGGAATACCTCTGAGGTTCTCTAGAACACCTTGTAGGTATGCTGGAGCATCTTAAGCATCCTTCTTTTCTTCATTATTATCTTTGGTAGCCTTTTTTTCTCTAGTTTTTTTGGAAAAAAACTGCTTGATATCCTTATATTTGTCCTCAAAACCTACTTTCTTGGAGCCTGCACGGAAGGAAGTATAGGAATAATCCTCCAAACTATCCTGATAATTGTCATAATCGTGTAGGGTTTTGGCATTAATGGCTTTGGTACGTAGGATTTCTAAGCGACTAATGAGGTTTTCCAAGTAATTACGGCTTTTGTAATCGCGGAAAAACTCGTCCCAATCTACATCAGGCGAACGCAAATCGGGTTTGTGGGTTGCATAGTCATAGGTTTTATTAATCAGGAGCTTATTTTGCTCATTTACCCTCCCATAACGATTGCGTTCCTCTGGAGTGAGGTTTATTTGTAAGACTTGCAGGGCGTTTTCTAATGCTGTCATTGCCTCATTAATGGCTGTGATTTGTATATCTGTCAAATGCACATTGTTCAGGTTGGAAATATTTCCCATATGATAAAATTTAAAGTTTCAACAATAAAAAAAAGCAAGCCTACTCACGAAAAAAATTCGTAAGCAGGCTTGCTTTTGTCAAAATTTTTTATATAGACTAAAGTCAGTTAGGGCTTGCGTTGCGTTGCGTTGCGTTGCGTTGCGTTGCGTTGCGTTGCGTTGCGTTTTACCACTAAAAATATCATAATATATTTAACTTTTAAACCTCTGCAAAGATAGTAAAAATTATGACAAGTAGGTCTTTTTATTTGTTAAATTTTTAAAAATTTATAAATATATTTTCATTTATCTTTCATATACCTATAGGAGTTATTTATATTTATAAAATCCATTCCTTAGAATATATAGTTCTCTTCTCAATCTTCATCTGCAGAGACCAAGTACTAAGGCTTAAAGCCATTCTGTACATCCACGCCTAATTCTCCATCAGGGAGGTCAGCAATATGCCCATAGCTGGACATTACCTTGTAATCACTACCGAGAAATTTTTCAATCGTTTTCGCCTTAGCAGGAGACTCTACAATTACTAAATTTTTTGCCATTATTCTTATATTGTTAATCATTGGTTTGTTGTCCCATTAGCATCAAATATGCTTTCAAAAAATCATCTATTTCGCCATTCATTACAGCATCTACATTAGTGGTTTCATAGCTTGTACGAACATCCTTGACTAGCTTGTAAGGATGCATCACATAGTTACGGATTTGGCTTCCCCACTCTATTTTCATTTTATTAGCCTCAATCTCATCACGTTTTGCCTGACGTTTTTTCAGCTCTATTTCATAAAGCTGTGATTTGAGCAGTTGCAAAGCCTTATTTTTATTATCCAGCTGACTACGAGTTTCGGAATTTTCAATAATAATTCCTGTAGGATGGTGCCTTAGGCGCACTGCTGTTTCTACTTTATTGACATTCTGCCCACCTGCCCCACTAGAACGCATCGTTTCAAAAGAAATATCTGCTGGATTTATCTCTATTTCTATGGTATCATCAGCCAAAGGATACACATATACTGAGGCAAAGGAAGTATGTCGCTTGGCATTACTATCAAAAGGAGATATACGCACTAAGCGATGTACTCCATTCTCTCCTTTAAGGTAGCCAAAAGCAAATTCACCATCTATTTCAAGAGTAACTGTCTTCACCCCTGCCACATCACCTTCTTGATAATTGAGTTCTTTGACTGAAAAACCTTGATTATTAGCCCACATCATATACATACGCATAAGCATAGAAGCCCAATCACAGCTTTCTGTTCCTCCTGCCCCAGCAGTAATTTGTAATACAGCGCTAAGAGCATCACCTTCATCAGAAAGCATATTGCGAAATTCTAAATTCTCAATATGATGAATAGTTTTAGTATAGAAATCTTCAATTTCCTCAGCTGAAATAGCATTTTCTTTGTAAAAATCCAGCATAATCTGGATTTCTTCTAGCATTTCTACAGATTTTTCGTAATCAGTTACCCATTTTTTCTGTGATTGTAACTTTTGAACCAATAATTGTGCCTCTTTAGGATTGTCCCAAAAGTCAGGAGCAAACGTTTTCTCCTCTTCATTGGCAATTTCTATCCTTTTTTTATCTATTTGTAGATATTTTTCTAATGAAGAAATACGATTTTCGAGTTCTTTTATATGTTCAATAGTAATCATAGCTAATTATTTTAGTTTTTTTTAAGTAATTTTAAAGAAAAGGAAACAATAAAGAATAAAGATATAAAATATACAATCATAAAAGACAAAACATCAGAAGTTGTATCGGCTTTTTTGAAAGAAAATAAAGGAAATATAAAGCCTAAACAAGCAATAAATTGAAGCCCTGTAAGGACTAAAAAAGCCATTCCTATATATTTTTCCCATTTTCTGGAAACAATAAAAAGACCTAATAATATACTCAATAAACAAAGCGTATGAAATATATAAATATCTGATAATGAATAAAATGCACGATAATCAATTTGTTTTACAATATAAGAATGTATAGCAAAACAAATCCATAAAAAAAGGAAAGGAAAAATAATTTTGAAAACAAACTTCATAAGCTAAAAAATAAAATGGTTGCAAAAATACTATTT
>CALFOY010000157.1 GCA_937919265.1 uncultured Capnocytophaga sp.
TTTTTATGGAAAATTTTTAATTTATTTTTTTTTAGTATGTAAATTAATGAAGAATATTCCCCTGTTTGTATTGCTGATAAATTGGAGCGTAATCCATTAAAAAATCCTTTGAAGTAACTAATTTTTCCTGTTTTATATTTTTCTGAGAGAAGACTTACATAGAAAGCATCAAAAGGCATAGGTTTTATTTCTATAAGATTAAATCCTTTTTCTTCAAAAATTAATTGAATACTTTTTTTTGAGAAATGCCAAATATGTCGAGGAACATCGAATGCTGCCCAAAACTGTTTATATATTTGAGCATCTTTACTTTTATAATTTGGAACAGCAATTACTAATATTCCATTATCTGTTAGGTGATTTTTAAGAAAAATAATCTGATTTTCCAAATCAGGAATATGTTCTAAAACGTGCCACATCGTGATGACATCATATTTATCATTGATTTTCTCTTGATTTTCTTCTAACAAAACTCCCTTCTCCCCTGCTCTATTGCGTGCTTTTCTTTCTGGTTCTATTCCTGTTATTTCCCAACCATTTTCTTGAGCTATTTTTAAAAAATCTCCAGTTCCTGCTCCTATATCTAAAATTTTTCCTTTATTTTTTGTATATTTATGTATTAGATTAATTTTTTTCTGAAGCATATATTTTTTTACATACTGATATATTTTTTCTATAAAAGTTTTTTTCGAATCAGTATGAGAAATATACTCTTCACTTTGATAATATATTCCTAATTTTTCTGGTATAGGTTCAGTTTTATATAATTGATATTTTTCGTTATATTTCAGATAAAAAATTTCTTTACTAACACTATAATCTGTTATATTCATTTTCTTTATACGTTCCACGTGGAACATTTAGGTAAGTTATCAACAAAATTTCAATATTAATTAAAAAATTGACTTTTGGAAAATACTTAAATTTTAATTATTTTATTTTTTCGATATAAATATACTTTTATCATACAAATAATGAATAAAAGAGTATTTAAAATCATTTTTCAAATGAAAGCTACAAAACAGAACGCAGTTTATGATAAAAGCTAAGATAAAGACCTCTATCTCCGCAAAGGCAAAGATAAAAATTAAGTCTTGGAATTTGGAATGATGTCTTGTATCATTCAGGGTAGCAATCCCTTTATAAAACTTATTTTGAAGATAGAGCGAAATATGTTCAATGAGCTGATATATAAATAATCTGTTTGTAGCTTTCTAAATCAATGTATTATAAAACGTTATAGGTCAACTATTTTATAATAATTGATTTATTTTTTAAGTAAATCATTAATTGATTTAACAGGGTTAAAAGTACTAATAGGAACTTCAACAAATATTGTGAGCCATTTTGCCATACAACCATTCCACAAACCTGGTAATTCTAGGGCTTTTATTTGCTCTCCATTATATGTTTTTTGAGTAATAAAACTTTGATTAAAATCTACAAATTGTGTTAAATCAAACACTTCTCCTCTATAATTTTTAATACAACAAACAATATCTACTGGATTAAAATGAGTAGATTTGTTTAATATTTCATTTTGATTAGGATTTTCTGTATCAATTTGAGGGAATTCAATAATTTGTAAAGATTTTCTTTGCTCATTATCTTTTATCCAAAAAGGTCCTCCACCTGCTTCTCCTTCATTTTTTACCATTCCACAAACTCGAATAGGACGATTTAAAACTTCAAAAATATATTCCAAGATATATTTTTTTGTGAATTTATATACATAATTTGGTATATGGATATTTAATTCTAATAAAAAAGCAAGAAGTTGAGGAATATCTTTCTTTTTTATCTTATTTTTTTGGATTTGCCTTAAAATTTTATGACAATGAGACCTTATTTCTTCTAATTTCCCTGCTAAAACTTCTTTATAAAATATAGACTCATCAATATAAGTTTGCTTAACAACATTATCAATATTTTTTATAAAAATAATATCTGCTGTTGTGTCATTTAAATTTTTTAAAAGCGCCCCGTGTCCTGATGGTCGAAATATTAAATTTCCCTCAGAATTTCTAATAGGAATATTATCTAATGTAACAGCAATCGTTTCTGTACTACTATCTTGATAAGAAAAATTTACTTCAAAGTGAGTCTGATATCTTTTCTCCAAAATAGGTCTTATTTCTGATAGTTTTTTTAGAAAATCATTAGTAAATTCAGGAGAAATCGTAAAGTGAATATGCACATTTTCACCCTGTGAAGCATACATTACGGCTTCCTGAAAATGCTCCTCAAAAGCAGTTACTATATTATTCCCATATTTATGAAATGGAAATAATCCTTTAGGCTTATTTTGATAAGCAAAAGGTTCTTCAAGAAGTAAAATACGAGCTATAATAAGTTTTTTTTCATCTTCTGAAAGATTTTTTAAAGAATTATTTTTTGTCAGATATGAATCTAATTCATCAAAAAAAGCAAACTGAGAAAGATGTGTAAAGAAAATCTTAGTTTCAACATTATTACTTTCTGAAATATATTCTTCAAATGTTTGTTTTTCAGGGTTATATTCATTAATAAATTTAGATAAAAAACTAAACATACGTGTAGCCGCTCCTGAGGCTGGTACAAATTTTAATATATCAACTGTATTTTTTTTCTTCTGATATATACTCACATATTTGATGGCTTCATCTTTTGAAAAACTCAAAATTCCATCATTTAAAGTAGCTGGCCTAATGAGTTCTATTGGTTTAACCCCTTTCTTAAATAGTTCCAATTGATATTGTAATTTATTGATTTCTATACCTTTTTCTCCTATTAAGAGCTTATCAAAAGCGGTTAATTGTTCCATAAATTAATTTTTGAAATTACTTTTTGGATACGAGTTTCTATATCTCCTTCCAAAATAGAAAATGAATAATTATATTTTTTTAAAAATTTTTCAAAAATAGAAAAAACTTCTTTTCTTTCATTGGGTTTATCTCTTAAATCATCAGCTTGCCAAGGAATATCTATATTTGTTAAAAAAATAATATCATAATGATGTTTTATAGCATATTTTTCTATAATATCAGGACATTTTTGATAATAAATATAAGAATAAACCATTAGTTCAAAGAGATTGGTATCACAAAATAGATAACCATTAGCTTTTGTTATAGCCTCATTTTCGGACTTTAATTGTCCTTGTGCAATAGGAATAAGGTCGTCCCAAGTACAAACTTCTTTTTTTTCATCCCATTTTTTTTGCAAATAAGTACGCATAAATTCGGGGACCCATTGTGTTTGATAATATTTTGCAAGATTTTCACAAAGTGTAGTTTTCCCTGTACATTCAGGACCTACGAAGGCTATTCGGCATATTTTGCCTGTTGATTGTTGTAATGTTTCTTCCATTCTATATAAGCTAAAATAGCAATAATTGTAAAAATAAAATATTGAAAAGAACTGAATATTAGCTTTTTATGATAATATAAAGGTACAGATATAATATCTCCTACTATCCAGTAAATCCAGTTTTCTAATTTTCTTTTCGCCATAAGCCACATTCCTACAAGAAAAATAGAGGTTGTTAGAATATCTACCCAGTCTTGCCATATAAAATATTGAAAACCAAGACTTATACCATCCCAAGAAAAATTATTTTTGATATAAGGTTTTAAATAATATACCCCCATAACAAAAAGCCAACTAAAAATAGCTAACAAAAAAGATGTATAAATATCTTTCTTTGTTGTTTTTGATATTTCAATATGAACATTATCTTTACTACTTCCTGCCCAAATAATCCAACCGTAAATACTCATAATGGTATAATATGCATTGATAAGCATATCTCCAAAAAGTCGATTTATCCAAAGTAAATAGACAAAGATAAGCGTACTAATAATTCCCGTTGGATAAACCAAAATATTTCTTTTTTTGGAAAAAATAACACTAAGCAATCCAAAAATAACTCCAACAATTTCTATAATAATAAGATGAACGGGAACACCTTTATATTGTTCGAAAAACCAATTAAAAAAATGGCTCATAGTTATGTCTATCAGATTTTACAATTTTAACATACATTACCCCTCGCTCAACAAGTTCTAATGCTTCTTTAATTTCATTATTTAACATATTCATAACAGTATCGTAATCTCCATAAACTTGAGTACTTAAGGGATTTTCTAAAACAATAAGCCCAGAAGCCCTTAATTTTTTTATGAAATTGATAATTGGCAGTTCAAAATTGTCTTGTAACGGACTGAATGTAAGTTCTACGGATATTTTCATATTTTGTTAAATTAAATTATTTTTTCTTTATAAAAATCAAATTATAGTCATCATCAATTAATTCACATTCTACTATTTCATTATTTTGTTCTTTAATTGATATTTGTCTTGGAGCAATAACAAAATCATACTCTTTCATAGAAAATTGTAATAAAATAGGCTTCTTCGGATGTAAAATCAGATTATCAAATAAATCAATTTGCTCCATAGTTTTTTCTTTTAATAAACTTGAAATATTATAAGATGTTTGATTTTTTTTATTCAATTCTGATAATATCATTTGATTATTTTCAAAACTAATTAGATATTTGTCATCAAGAGTATAATTTGAATATAAATTTCCTATAAAATCATAATTTTTTAGATTTTCTATCAATTCCATATTAATAACCCTTTTATAGGTAAATATATCATCTTCTTCCTTATCTTCCTTATCTTTAGATTTTATATTTTCAACAAAATAGTGACTAAATGAATTATTTTGCTGAGAAATAGGAGGAAAAAGATTTTTTAGAAAAAGTGTATCCCGCACTTCTAAAT
>CALFOY010000158.1 GCA_937919265.1 uncultured Capnocytophaga sp.
GAGATCTAGTACGGTCTCGTGGGCTCGGAGATGTGTATAAGAGACAGATATAAATAAAAGCTATGGCAAAAGTTTCTTTTTCTGTAAAGAAAATACTTTTTTGTAGTCTGTAAGATTCTCTTATTAAGCGTTTTATTTTATTTCGGAGTATAGATTTTCGAATATTTCTTTTAGGAACACTGATGAGTATTTGTGTAGTTTCTTTTTTTAAAGGAATAAAAAGAAATTTCAGAGGGAAATTTTTAATAGATTTTCCCTCTGAAAAAAGTTTTTGAATATCCGAATAACTACAAAGTTTCTCTGTTTTAGGGAATGTATTATTTTGCATTATATTCTGGATAATAATTATTTTGATAATTCACATCAGCTGTAAATCCCTGAGGGTCAATACTTATGCTTTTAATATCAGAAATAGGAAGATCTATTGTAAAAGTATAAGTAGGATAAGCCCATCCCCAAGGTTTTAATGAAAAACGCTCCATATTTTTAAACGGATTTTCTTTTTCACCAAACATTAAATCACTCGGTATATAGAAAGAAAAAGGTTTTACAGTTTGTGGAATAACAACCAAATCTAAAGGCATAGGAGTCCTGCCTATTCGTTTAATGGTAACTTGAGTTTGATTTCCTTTTGGTTCTACTTTTTCTATAGCATAGTCAACAGTGTGAGTAGTTTGCATAAATTCATTAAGAATCCATTTTAGTTCCAATCCAGAAACTTTTTCAGCACAACGAATAAAATCATCAGGAGTAGGGTGTTTTAGAGCAAAGTTTTTATAAAATTCTTTTAAAGTTTTTTCAAATTTATTTTTTCCTATAATATATTTTAACTGAGAAGCAAAAACAGCTCCTTTACAATAAGAAGTAATAGAGTAAGCAAGGTTTGAAGCATAAAAATCCGCACGAGTAGTAGGTACTTCTTGTCTTTCTTTATTAGCTAATGCTATGTATTGAGCATATTCTATTTCACAAAAGTTGTCTTTATTGTCTTTTTCTATCACTTCAGATATAGCCCAATTTTCGATATAATTGGTAAATCCTTCATCAAACCAAGGGTAAGCTTGTTCATTTATTGCAAAAATATGCTGGAACCAAGTGTGGCCAAGTTCGTGTATGGCTGTTCCTAAGAAACTATCGTATTCATCTCCACCTTTTATAAGAGTACACATAGCATACTCCATACCTCCATCTCCTCCTTGAATGAAAGAATAACTATCCCACGGGTATTTTCCTATTTTTTCATTATAAAAATTGAAAACTTTAACCATTTCAGGTTGAATTTTTTTCCAACTTTCATCATATTTCTTGTAGAAAAAATGAAGTAATTTACCATCTTGGGCAGTTACAATATCATGTTTATAATCTGGGTCTGCAGCCCAAGTAAAGTCAATGACATTTTCAGCTTTAAAATGCCAAGTTCTATTTTTAGCTTTAGTTTTTACCTCTTTTATTCCGCTATAACCAAAACCTATTTCTTGAGGATTTTGTAGAATACCAGTTCCAGCGATGATATAGTTTTTGTCTATTGTTATTTTTACATCAAAATTAGCCCAAACGCCATAAAATTCTCGGATAAGATATTGGCTTGGGTGCCAACCTTTTGTATCATACTGAGCAATTTTTGGATACCATTGAGACATTGAAAGAGCCACTCCATCAGGGCTATTAGTACCTAAACGACGAACCATAGGAGGAATTTGAGCATCATATTTCATCTCAAAAACAGCAGAAGAATGAGGTAAAATAGGTTCATTAAGAAAAACTTTTAAAATAGTTCCTATTTCATTAGTTTTCAGTTCTTTACCATTTTGTAATAAAGATTTTACTTTGATGTAGCCTATTTGTTTTTCCGTAAAATTATCTATTTTACTTTGGTAAGTAGGATTTTCTTTGGTGCCAGTGTTTATTACCATTCGCGAATCAGGGTCGGGAATAGTTTTCAAAAGAGCATTCATCTGACTATCAGGCTGAAAAGCATTAAGATACAAATGATAAAATAACACTTTAAGAGTATCTGGTGAGTTATTATAATAGGTAGCTTTTTGAATACCTGTGTATTGATTATTTTTTACATCCATTTGGATATCCATTTGATAATCAATATGTTGTTGCCAATTATTTTGAGCAAAAGTAGTAAAATTGCACAAAAAAACAATAAGACCAAAAAATCTTTTCATTATGTTATGATATTTTATTAATTTAGAATATAAAAAATATTATTTTCTTAAAAATTCTTCTATTTTATTAACCATATTTATACTTCCACAAAAAAATGGAACTCGTTGATGTAGTTGCTTTGGCTCTATTTCTAAAATTCTTTCAGTTCCGTTAGAAGCCTTCCCGCCGGCTTGTTCCGTTAAAAAAGCTATTGGGTTACATTCATACAAAAGGCGTAATTTTCCATTAGGAGACTGAGAAGTAGAAGGGTACATATATACACCTCCTTTTATCATATTTCTATGAAAATCAGCAACAAGAGACCCAATATAACGAGAAGTATAAGGTCTATCCTCTTCTTCTTGTTGGCAATATTTGATATAATCTTTTATTCCTTGTGGAAATTTTTTATAATTCCCTTCATTTATGGAATAAATTTTTCCATTTTCAGGAAATTTCATATTAGGATGTGAAAGATAATATGTTCCAATAGAAGGGTCAAGAGTGAAGCCGTTTACACCATTTCCTGTTGTATATACTAACATAGTAGAGGCGCCATAGACTATGTATCCTGCAGCAACTTGGTTTATTCCTTTTTGTAAAAAATCTTCTAATTGAACCGGAGTTCCTTCTGGAGTTATACGTCTATAGATGGAGAAAATAGTACCAACAGATACATTTACATCTATATTAGAAGAGCCATCAAGAGGGTCTATAAGTACAACATATTTGTTAAGGTTAGAATTTTCACCTCCTTTTATTTCAATAAAATCATCATTTTCTTCAGAGGCTATGCCACAAACTACTTCACGTTGAGAAAGAGCCTGAATAAAGATTTCATTAGCCATTACATCAAGTTTTTGTTGTTCTTCTCCTTGGATATTTTGGTTACCTACAGCTCCAAGTATGTTGGCTATCCCTGCTTTATTTACGGCCCTGTTAACCATTTTTGAGGCTATTCTGATAGAGCTTATTAGACGTGAAAATTCCCCAGTGGAATATTTGAAATCCCGTTGTTTTTCAATAATGAATTCCCCTAATGTTTGTAGTTGTTCTTTCATTTTTTAAAATTTTAGAGTTAAAAAGTCAGTATTAAAAATATCCGTTTTTCTTTCTGTCCTCCATTGCCGCTTCTGATATTTTATCATCAATACGCGTTTCTCCCCTCTCGCTGGTACGAGTTGCTGTAATTTCGTTGATAATATCATCTATGATGTAAGCCGCAGACTCCACTGCCGCAGTACAAGTCATATCTCCCACGGTACGATAGCGGACTTTCTTCTTCAAAATCACATCATTTTCATCAATTTGGATGTATGGAGAAACTGCTATCAGCTGTCCTTGATGGTCAATCACTT
>CALFOY010000159.1 GCA_937919265.1 uncultured Capnocytophaga sp.
CCTTTAGAACGTTACCTCGGTAAAATTGTAGTAAGAGAAGTCTTTGGAGGGCAGTACCCTAACTTTGAAGAAGCAGATACCTATATATTTAGTAGAAAAGAATGAAAAAAATGACCTTATTAGCCTCTTTGTTAGCGTTGTTCTCTTGTAAAAGAGCGACAGAAGAGCGTAAAGCCACAGAAGCCTTTGCGATACAATCCCTACTTACCTATGAATATTGTGGGGAAAAGGATGGTTTTCAGTATTTCTTATTAGGCAACCAATGGGAGCGTAAAGTGTTCAAAATAAAAAGCTCAGAAATACACATTGATCCTCAATATGCTTTTTACGCTGATCCCTCTTTTGAGCCTAAAATACCTATTACCCCCGTTGAACAAGAAAGAGTCTTTGCCGAAATCCCTATGAATGGACAGAAACTCTATTTGTATAAGAACTATATTGTACCGCGTTATTTCCTTAGTTGCTCCGACCTACACAAGAAGGGAAATACCCATCCCACCTACCTATATGATGAGGTAAGCCAGCAGGACGCCGAAGCGCGCCAAGAAGAACGCGCCTACTATATAGGTTATTACCAGGGCGAAAAACTCATTCGTTACCAAAAAATATATAGGGGTGAGGTGCTTATGGAGAAAAGATTTTAAGTATAAAAACTTGAGTAGGAATGAGACACACAAGCATTTTAATCAGCATACTGATACTTATACTCCATTCTTATGATATAAAAGCACAAAATGGCAAGCTATATGATGTAGAGGGACTTTTATTAATAGAGCATATATATGAGAATGGGGTGTATAAGCCCTTATGGCATACAAAGAGAGGGAAAGTCTATCCTTTTGGTAATACTTTATTTGATAACACTACCCGTTTGTTTTCTTCAGAGCAAGCTTATGAAGATTTTCTAAAATACAACCATTCGGATACTTCTTTGACCTTTAGCGGACAATATGTGGTATGTTTTCTCATCTCTAAAAAAGGAAAGGTTATCGAAGATAGGATTATACGTAAAACTACTGGTTGCGAAGAGTGTGATACTTTAGTGCTGAAAACTATCAAGAAAATAAGGAAAATGAAAGCCTATTCTTTTGATAATAAATCAAATACAGTTTCTAAAATTACTATCCCTTTTGGGAAGGTATGGGAATAGATCAATATATAAATAATCCCTCAAAATGAGAGTGGTTTTCTAATTTTTTCTTATTTATTTGGTGATAGCTTGTACAAGACAAACTGAGAGTTATTATGTTGCTACTGATAATTTAGACAGATATGCCCTACTGAAAATATCTCAGAATAGGGATTCTATAAGAGGAAATATAATTACCCTACACCATCCTGATACTATTTCTATTATGGGTTTTACAAAGGATAATGACCTCTATTTCCAAAAAGAAGAGGATTTTGTTAGGTATAAGGTTTTTGGAATGCATAAAATAGCTAAAGTAGGCAATGATAAGTTTTGGTTCAGGAAGGATGATAGATTCCTTATAGAACCTATTTCTTTAGAAATGTATGATTCTATTGCTCGTCAGTACATTCTTTCTTACCCTATATCCGTCCATAGAGATACTCTTATGGGAAAATATTCTTTTCATATACAGATAAAGCAGTGGAAGCAAAGTGCTAAAAAAGGAAATGCTGAGATCCATATACCAATAAGGAGATACAGACTATTACAGCCAAAAATAGTATGATCTTTATTCGGTATAATTTACCTTTTTGTATTTATCTGGAAGATTATAACAATGATGATTATTTAGATTTGAGTTTTCTCATGGATAGAGAGCCTAAAGAGGGACATTGTAAGTATATCTTTTATTATTTTGACCCTATAAAACAATTATTTGTTTATGACTGTGAAAAATATATCTATTAAGGTGCTACTTAGGCAATACGAACTCCTAAAGTATGATAAATAAGCTATGAAGTATGTATATTTCTTTTTTATATTATTTTTATTGAGTTGCAAACAGGGAAAAGAGCTGAGAAAGAACGATTATCCTGTGGTAAATTTTGATCGCGATTCTGTTTTTTATGAGTTTAAAACAACAGATAGAAGGACAGAAAACTTTCTAGTAACTCGTGAAATTGTTGTAAAAGACTCTGTTTTCGGAAGAGGAGAAAGTTATGATAATTGGAATAATGCCTATGATTACTCTTACAATATAGCTCATGAAGACCCAGATTATTTGTATAAAGTATATTATTATGAAAACAGTGCATATCAAAAAATAACTGAGATTGTTACTAATATAGCTTCTATTCATTATATTACACTAAAATGGGGTATTCAAAGTGAATTAAATAAAAATTGGTCTGAAGATGTTTTTTCTAGCCCAGAATATTTAAGGGTTATCTATACTTCTGATTTTCATCTGAATACAAGAGCTATTAATTTTTCCTATAATCAAGGAAAATGGTCTGTTATGTCTGTTGAAAAACTTGAATATGTGGATAATCAACTCATATATTGTATAGACACACTCTCTTATAAGGAAGAGGAGGAATCCTATAGCAATAAAAGATTCCGTTTTTCAAGCCTTTATTATGGAGATTGTAAAAAATGTAAAAGCACAACTGACCGATAGATGAATAGAATTGTACTTATTATACTATTGTTAATATCATTTTCGTGTAATACAGAACGTCTTTCTAAAAATGTAAGAGAGAGTAATGTTTTGGAGTATTATTTTATAAGAGGGAATGTGACAGAAATGATATCAAAAACTATTGAGCAATTTCCTAAAGAAGATATTTTTATCATTTTGGGATATGAAGAAAAATTCTATAAAGTTAGTATCGTTCCTACAAAAAATCTTAAACAAACTATATTATTCTCAATGAGGATTGATCAAACTAATAGAAGAACCAATATAAAAGGGAAAAATTATTATATTTTATTTGATTTTGACTATGATCTTTCGGTGAAAAAAGATAAAATTATAGAAGATAATGGGATGGAATATGATATAGTAAGAAGTAAAAATTATCTGTATGATAGAATAGTTACTTTGTACTTTGACAAAAATTGGAATTTTGTTAAACAATGAAAGTTCAGTATTGCAATAGAAAAAATATGTTTTGAGCTTAATAGGTCTAACTAAAAAGGAGATAGAGAAATGCTAAAATACTTATATATATCGCTTTTATTTTTATTTGCCTATAATTCTAAAATAGAATACTATCAAGGGTATATATGTGATCAACATAAAAATCCAATGGCTAATCTAAAAATATATGCAAAAGAAGATTCTGAAAATATTATAGGTATAACGGATGAAAAAGGTTCGGTTTGTATTCCAAAAGTTAATCAGCCTACTTATACTTAATTCTTATATCATGTAAAAGCACAAAATGGTAAGTTATATGAAGTAGAGGGCTTTTTATTAATAGAATATATATATATGAGAATGGGGTGTATAAGCCTTTATGGCATACAAGATTTTCTAAGAATAGGACAAATACGGTTTCTAAAATTACTATTCTTTTTAGAAAAAGTATGGGAATAGATCATTGAAGAAATATCAAACCCTTCTAATAAGTAAAAAAATGAAATTAAAAAGATATAGTAAAAAAATTTATAGATTTCTCGTTATAGCAGATATTATTTCTGTGTTATTTCTATTCTTATATCTTTGTTATTTGAAGAAATATATGAATGATTATATGTACTATATTTTGTCTATATATATTCCTACCATAGCTATTGTAGCTTTCCTTATATTTTTCATCTGTAAAGTAAGAAGGATATTATCTTTGTTTTTTATTCTATTTAATATTCTTATTATTTACATTTCTATTAGAAATATTATAAGAGTTCTCTATGGGTAGCAGATTTTCAACAGGTATTTTTTTATTCGTCTCCTTATGGATTGTATTTCCTTGTATAGGATACACACAAGAGAAAGACACTATTCCTTCAATGGATATTGAGGAAGAGGGACTTATAAATACGACTTGTTTCCCTTCAATGGAACAAAAACCTATGTTTGTACAATGTAAGGACGTGAGTGTAAGAGAAAGAGATAGCTGTTTTTATCATTTCTTCTCTGAGTATCTAAAGCAAAGTATCCTTAAAAGTCCTTATGAGGAATTGGAGGGAGGAGCGACCATCCTTTTCAGTGTGGAAAAGGACGGAAGTATAGAGCTTGTCCGCTGTGTGACTTCTTCTCTGTATATAAGAAAAGAGGTACAACGCACTATGGAGCAGTTCCCCAGACTGATTCCTGCACAACAGTGGGGAAAGCCTGTACGCTACTTCTATCGCTGTAGCATTAGGTTTGATTAGTTTGTATGGTTTTCTTCTTTGCTTTTTTCTCTGAAATAGATCTAAAAAGCATAAATAAGGTGCTGTAAATAAGTGTAATAGCTATATTGCAAATAAGCAAATAAACATCCGTCATTACATGAAAGGCATCCCTGAGGGCATGCCAAATACCCCACTGGCTATCTGATCCTAAAAGGAAAACGGTCATAAAAACCATTACATAGCAAGCTATAAAGGTATATAAGACAACATACTTAAACGCTTTTACATGGAAGGTCTCCAATAGTTTCGTATATCCTATGATGACAATAAAAGAGACAGGCAACATGCCCAGTAAAAATATTCCTGCGCCTACACTATCAGTGATTCTAATAGCAAGAAAAAAGGCGAGTACAGAGAGGATAAGTGCTATTATAAAGGCATAAATTATTTTCATATTTTCTCACCTGACTATTTCTTCACTTGCCCTAAGCTAACGGTAAAAATCCCAAAATCATCAATCAGCATGCTTTCTTTCTTTACCCC
>CALFOY010000160.1 GCA_937919265.1 uncultured Capnocytophaga sp.
AAGCGCAGAAAAAAGCCCTTTTAACATTACTCAGAGAACTAAAAAAAATGTATCCAAATGCTGAAATTCTTGGGCATCGTGATTTTCCAAAAGTCAATAAAGCCTGCCCCTGTTTCAATGCCCAAGTAGAATATAAAAACTTATAAACTTAATTTAAATGGAAAAAATATTTACTAGCCTTTTTATCCTTTTCGGAATTTATATTTTAGTGATGATAATGATATTTGCAGACCTTTGGAGCGGAACACGTAAAGCCAAAAGTATTGGAAAAAAGCGAACTTCATACGATTATAGACGATCCGTTAGCAAAGCTGCTCAATATTACAACTTATTAATTGCTTTAACAATTATAGATGCTATGCAAATGTCTGTTATTTGGTATTTGGAGCAATATTATGACCATCATATATGGTTTTTCCCGTTTATAACATTAGGAGGTGCTTTTGTGCTTTGCTGTATTGAGGTAAAAAGTATTTATGAAAAGGCAGAAGATAAAGTTAGAATGGATGATGCAGGGCAAATGATAGGAAAAATTATAGCTAATAAAGATGATTTTGTAAAAATGGCAGAGGTTTTTTCAGAATATATGCATAAAAGCCAAGAAAGTAACAAAAAAGAAACACAAAACACCCCAAATACAGAACGAAATGAAGAGTAAATTATATTTTTTAGGGTTACTTATATTCCTATTATTTGGTTGTCGAAGCAAAAAAATAAGAACCTTTGAGCAAAACGAACAACAAACCCAACAAGTAATAAAAAATACAGATAGCCTATTTGAAACAGAAAAACGGCAAAATGTAAATATTTTGAATATAGAAAATCTTCAAAATTTTGAATTGGAACTTGAAACCGAAAAAGACAGTTTAGGTAACAGCAAAGAACTAATTTTTGAACATCAAAAAGAGGAGAATAAAGAAACTATAAAGGTCAAAAATGGAAAAGTAAAAGTTAAAAAAAAACTATCCAAACGAGAAGAAAAAAAAGATACTTTACACTTTGTCTCAGAAAAAAAACAGGTTTCTATAACAGAAAATCAGCTAATACAAACCAGTAAAACCGAAAAAATAAAAGAAAAAGAAGTAAAAACAGGGTGGGCAAAAATTGTTTTTGCAATAATATTTAGTCTTGTTAGTAGTTATTTTATTTTGAAGAGAAAATAATTTTATGGAAATACAAATACCTTCGTCCTTTTCAGAGCTTAATTCTTGGCAAAAAGAAGAAATATGCTTTTTATTATTACAAGATAATGAATATTTTGAACAGAAATTTATAAAAATATTGGATATTTTAATAAGAAAAAACAATTCAAAAGCTGAAAAAAGAAAAGCAAAGACTATTTTTAATCAAGTTTCTGTTTCTAATTTGTCTAAATTTGCAAATTTTGTATATAATTCCGTAGATTTATTTGTATTTCCTGAAATTTCAGATACTTTGCAAGCGCCAGCCCCTCGTTTATCAGATATTTCTATTAAACAATTTTCTGTTTCTGATGCTATTTTTTACCAATGGAAAACGCAAAAGATGCCTGAAATTTATGCACAACAACTAGTAGCTGTTTTGTATAAACAAAAAAACACAACGTTTGACAGTGCTTTTTTGCCTAAAATAGCAGAAATAACAGATGCTATTTCACCTAAAAAAAGAGCTGAAATATGCTTTGCTTATTTATGTACTCGTCAATATATCGTGAATAAATATCCTAAAATATTTCAACCTAAAAGCCTAAAAAACGAAGGAGAAAAGCCTGTTTTTACCAAAACAAATAAATATATTCCGTTTTCAAAATTAATCCTTGAAATGGCTTTGCACGAAAAGCAACCCTTAGGAAATTTACACGAATGCAACCAAACTAAATTGTATGATTTTTTAGATATTTTTAACGAACTCTTATGATAGATTGTTTTGTTACATCAGAATTTGTATTGGATTTAAGTAAATTATCTATATCCTACCAAGAAGAAAACCCAAGGTTTAAAGATACATTTTTTACACAATTTTCATTGCCCTTTGAATTTTCATTGGATGCAGATATACGAATGCAAGTAGGAAATTATACAGGTTTAAATATTAGTAATTTACAAAAAAAACATACTGGAATACATCTATTAGATGGGAAAGCCCGAAAAGGAGTATTAGAAATACTTTCAGTGGAAGGGAATATCGTACAAGCGCAAATAGATTCAGGATTTGAAGAGTTACCTAATTTTGATAAAAAACTATGTGATTTACCTTTGTTGAAATTTTCCGTTCCTAATATTTATGACCACGCAAATGAAATTTTTAGTTTGAAATATCCTCAAGTAAATTATAATTTTCCAAGAGTAGCATATACTAAGAAAAATAACGGAAAAACGGATAATCATTGGGAGGAATTTCGAGGTTTTTTAAATTATAGAGATAAAAACGAATTCACTAATAATAATGAATCAGCAGGGATAAACAACCTAGTAAACAGAAACATCATACACCCGATGCCATACCTTTTGTATGTGTTAAAAACGGGGTTTGCTGATGCAGGATTAGAATTAGCAGGAGATATACTCACAGATGAAGATTTTGCACAACAAGTTATTTACTCTGGGATTGATTATTTTTCTAGTTCAGGACAAGAAGAAAAAACACTACAAGCAGAAGGAGGAGATTTCCAAGAACGAGCTGTGGAAAGAGGAAATAAATTTGGTATTTTAACTATAACAGAGACACTTTCAGTACCTGGTACTTGGCGTTTGGTTTGTGATAATTTGCCTATTTTTCCAAAGGGTGAAAAATTTATTCTTCGTATAAAATTAGACTCTATTGTTATTCGTGAAGTACAAGTAACCGAAGACCAAACTATCAGTTTTACTCAACTTATTGACATAGAAGACAGCGAGGCTCATAAATTACAAATAGAAAGTAATGGGGCTTTACAATCTCCTTTTAAATTTCAATTAAACATTGTTACAGAACATGATGTAAACGGAAATGTAATAGAAAAAATATTCAACCTAAATGAAATAAATCTTAAAAAAGCCGTTCCTGATATGACTTTTGGGGACTTGGTAAAAACTATCAAAAACTGGAAAAACTATGATATGTTTATCAAAGATAAATATTTGTATATGAACCGTATACAAATAGATGAACGATTAGAAATGAAAGATTTTCAACCTTTTGCAGTAGAAAAACCTAAAAAAACGTTCCTTGATAAACGCTCATATTGGATTTCTTTCCCTGAAATGGATGATAAAAAATATAATTATCCGTCTATTTTTATTGATGAAAACGGAGTACAACTCTCACAAGAAGCGCCCAAAAATAGTACTCAAATACAAATCAAAGGCTATCAATTACCATTGGCTTTATTTCACGGAGAACGGGTGCCATACCCTCGAAAAAATGACAGCCAAACACTAGGCTTGATTTGGTATGAAGGCGTTATAAACTATGATAATTTTGCCCTTGAAAAAAAACGTTTAATGCCTCCTTTTGTTAGTACTTTTTGGAAAGATTGGTACAAAATGCGAATAGCTTCGAATGAGGTTTCGTGGAGTTTTATAACAAATAAAAATCAGTTTAGACACTTCCAAATAAGAGATATTTTATATGCTTACGGGCAACGTTTTTATATAAAATCTTTGGTAAAAAACACCTTAGATAACAAAAATTACCAAGTAGAAATAACCGCTGTAAATTATTAAAAATGAATGAAAAACAATTAGGAAAAAAAGCAGCTGCAATGTTAGAAAGTGCTTTAAAAAACCAAACAAGTAGGTTTGCTTCACATATACAACACTCAGGAAAAAAAATAAAAGATGTACAAGCAAAAGCCAAAATGAAAACCTCTAAACGTATGGATGGAAATAAACAAAAATACCTAAGAGGAATCGCAATTGTATTGGCACGGCACGGGTTTATTCAACATTTCGGGATAAAACCAAAAACTTTACGAAAACACTCAGAACGGACCCGTAAAAAGCCAAGAACAACAACTTATTTATTTCATACACACTATTACAAAAAAGGTATGAAGGCACAACCTTTTATTGATACAGCGGTAACAAAAAGCGGAGTTATTGATTTTATTTCACAAGAACTACCAAAAATACGAGGAGAAGAAATAGTACTACAAATACGAAAATTTTTAGAAAATTAAATTTATTACTATGGCTAGGACCTATCAAAAACAAGTTTGCAACTCAGATAATTGGGACTATATACGAGACGATGACAGAGTAATTTGCTGGTATGAAGAAACAGAAATCATAGACTGGGATTTGTCTCCTACTTCTATCGATATACAATGGCAAGTAGGAACACCCATTCCACAAGCTCAAAATATTTCAGTTGTTTTTCCTGAATTACTTCTTTTAGAAAAATATAAGGAATATACATATAAAAAGGTAGAGTATGAATGCTCAATTGATTTTAAAGAAAATGAATTTATAGAATTGGTAGCTCCTGGTAAAAGGTTAGACCAAATTATTTTCGATAACGAAGAAAAACGAAATTTTAACTTCCAAATAAGATTTAAAGATTTTAAAAATATTCCTGATGAAGGTGTAAAAACACATATTACACTAAAAGTAGATATTAAAAATGTTTATCCTCAATATGGTGAAGTTGGTGCTAAAATAGCTACTCTTGAAACTCGTGAAATACCAATTTCTATAACAAAAATAAAAAACAATGCTCCTAAAAGTACTCCAAAGGCTGAACCTGTTTTGTATATGACACTAAACAACAGCACAGGAGAACTAACAGGAGATACAGAAATATCTTTTTTCAACCATAATGACTATGTCGTTTTTAGTCATTTATTTGATGCTTCTAAGGGAAAAGAAGTACTAACAGACCCTAATGAAACTTATCAAATGGGAATGTTTAGCATTTCTTTTTATGAAAAAGTTAATAAAATATTTATCCGGTTTGCTTTAGCTCACAACTACAAAGAAGAAGCTAAAAAATTAGGTATTGACTTGGGTAGAAATCAAACCGTTTTAAAAGAGAAAAACGAATGTTTGATACAAAGAGAAAGTCAATATTTCACAATAAAACTAAAAATTATCAATGATAATACTAGTTTTAGTATTGATAAAAAAGAATTTAATTTTGAAGTATTTAGAGAAAAAAAAGAAACAAAAAATGCTTCTTTCATCATTCATAACCCAAACCAATTAGAATTCACCATAACCCATTCAGATTTTTTAGAAATAACCGAAAAAAATGAAGAAAACCGCTCTAAAATAAATATTGCTTTTCGTACAAAAAACTCTGAAAAATTTCGAATTGGGCTTCATAAAGGATTTATAAAAATAACTTCTTCTGCGGGGACTTCTCAAATTATTTCAGTAGAACTAAATGTTTTACAAGATGTAAATTTAGAGATAAAAGATATTTATTTTTGTTTGGATAAAAATATTATTTCTTTACGAAAAAAACACAATGGAAGTGAGTTTGTACAAGCAAAAATAACTATGTATTTTGAGGGATACGGAAGAAAATACCAGAATACACAAGTTTATGATTATGTATTTTTCAAAGATGAAGTACATTTGGATATTGGCGCAGAAGTACAAGACTTTTTTCAGAATATACCAAGCCTTGAAGTGCTAAATGTTAGTGAACAAAAACTATTACAACCCAAAGAAATTTTTAAAGCAACCCGAGTAGCTCTAACTATTGAAGAAAAGAATTTCAAAGGAGAAGTTTTAGCTACACACTCTTTTTCTGATTTGTTTTTCTTGGCAGGAAAAAAGCCTAAAGCCTTTCCGTTTCTTACCAATGCTACTCTTAGAAGCACTTATACTGATGCTTTCATATCTGTAAGCGCTTTAACAAAAGATGTAAAAAGCAAACATTTAGGGCAAATAGCATCAAACCTAACCGATTTGAGCAATATAAAAGACCCGTTGGGAGTAGCAAATTTTTATTTTAAACGAGCTGTAGCCAACCAAACTTATGGCGCTACTAACATTATTTCAAAAGAAAATTTGCACCTAGAACCAAAACCAGAACCCAACCAAACCCCTATAACTGTGATTTTTCAAAATCAAAATTTTTGTCCCGATTGGTTTGCTTTTTCTGGAGAATACGAACAAAGCATAAATTTTGAACATCAGTTATCTGAAAATGTCTTTAAAGGAGAAGAATTCAAAGCCTTTGTAAAAGAAAAACGAATATACAAACTCAATACAGGTTGGATATTTCCTAATGAAGTAGAATTACTTTGGGAATTGATAAAATCGCCGTTATGTTTCTTGAAAATACAAGACAAATGGGAAAAAGTAATACCTATTACACAAAAGCCCTTGTCTTTTGACAATACTAAAAATCTATTTAGCTTTGTTGTTGAATTCCAACGAATAGCCTCAAATAATGATTATTAGACCTTAAAAAAATATGGAAATTACAAAATTTGATAAAGAAGGATTTTACCAACGTATTTCAGCTTCTTTTATTGACGATTCATTTGAGCTTACACCTGCCGAAGAAGTTGTAAAAAAACGACTTCGGCACGTGCATTCTTTGCGTCTTTCCAATAAATATTCTAAATACCAGGCACTACAAATTCATATGCGAGAAATGAACGTGAGCCAGTCCACCGCTTACAGGGACTATAACTGGGCTATGCAAATTTTTGGAGAATTAGACAAAACAGACCTAAACGCAGAACGAAACGTGCTAGCTGAATGTTATTGGCAACTTCACCTAACAGCTCTAAAAGCCCAAAACCTTGAACAAGCCCGAAAAGCTTTGGATTCGTACAAATCTTTGTTTAATTTTGATAAAGAAGAAAAAGAAATCAATTTTGACAAAATTACAGCACACGAATATCATATAAAAATGAGTAGAAAAAGCTTCAAAATACTTAGAGAAGCCCTCAGTACTGGTGTTGTCGACTTTAACGACCTCTCTGCAAATGATGTTGATTATGAAGAAGTAGAAGAATAATTTTAACATTTTATATGAAAAAAAAAGTCTTTAAAAATTCGAATAATCAAAAATAATTGATTATCTTTGCAACGTAATAAAAATAAAATTCAGATGATTAAAGAAATCACTAGTAAAGAATGGGAACTCATTACTCTTCTCAGAAATTACAGAAAAGCCTACCCAAATGGAGCTAGAATGCTTGAAGAAGAAATTCAAATGGTAGTTGATGAATTAATGGATATTCAGTACCAGGAAGAGGAAGAAGAAAATAATAATTAACCCAAAGCCTCTGTAAAAAGAGGCTTAAAAAAATAATTTTATGGAAATAGTAACACAAGACCAAGTAAAAAGCTCTGTTGTAAAAGAACAAGTTTCAGATATTATAGTTGAAGTTTCGTGGGGGCAAATATCAGAACAATATTTCGGAAAAAGCCGTTCCTGGCTATCAAAAAAAATGAACAACAAGGGATTTAATGGAGGAGAAGGAGGATTTACCAAAGAAGAAATAGAAACCTTACGTGGGGCACTTTTTGACCTCTCAGAACGCATACGCCGTACTGCATACGGATTAAATTAAAATTCTTTAATGAATTTATTTTTATTACACCCAAAAGCCCTCAACACGAGGGCTTTTAAAAATATTTATTTATGGAAACAATAACAGAAAAAAAACAAAAAATAACAATGATGCAACAACTTGATGAAATTGTTATAGATGTTTCGTGGGGGAGATTATCTAAGGATTATTTTGGTAAATCTTCTTCTTGGATATATAACAAACTACACGGAAGAGATGGAAACGGAGGAGAAGGAGGATTTACAGAAGCTGAAAAACAACAACTACAAGGCGCGCTTTACGATATAGCAGACCGCATAAGAAGAGCGGCAAACAATATTCAGTAAAACCATTTTAACTGAATGATTTTTTAACACCCGAAGCCCTCGTATTGAGGGCTTTTTTTTATGAAAAATTTTAACGTTTTTTTATTGAAAAAATATTTACAAAAGTTTGTTATTTACAAAATATTGTTATATCTTTGCAGTGTAATTAATCGCAGATAACTTCTGTTTAAAAAAGTTCTTTATGAAAAATATTTTTGAAAAAGTTTTGCAAGTAGCAAAACAACACGAAACAGGTTTTACGATTTCTATCGTAGATTTTACCTCTCAGAAAAAAGGCTGGGCAGTAGCTTTTAAAGAAACACAAAACAGCTTTGGTGAAGAGGGTTTAAAAAAAGTAATTGACTTTGCCATTAAAAATTCTACATTCGTAGGAGGTTGGTTAGACAATGAAAGTAAAAACTTCTATTTTGATGCTATTAAAATAGTCGAAGATGAAGAAGAAGCCACTAAGTTAGGAATAGAAAATGAGCAATTAGCTATTTTTAATTTAGAAACAGAAACACTAAAACCTCTCATTTAGAAACAAAGGGGCTGAATAAGCCCCTTACAATATATTCATTTATGGAAAATATTATAAAAAACATACACAAAATTGAGTCTTTTCTTGGAGAAGAAAAAAGTTATCAAATAGAGCAATTTGCCTTGATGTATAGGCGTTATGCAAGGATTGTTTTTAAAGTAATTGCCTTTGATGAAACAGAGAAAAAACTTATTGTGAAGGTTAGGCAAGAGAAAAAACCAGATAATGAAAATTATCGTACAGAAAAAGAATTACACGAAAAAGGCAAAGAACTTTTTAGTAAATTTTTTGACGGATTTACTATTCACGTAGATGCAAAGCCTTACACTGAAACAAGTGCAGAAATTATCACCCCTGAATATCTTAAAGCAGAACTAAACAAGCGACAAATACGCATCAAAGACATTAACACAGCCACAGGCTTAGAAATGTCTAACCTCTCTGCGTGGGTCAATGGTACACGCCCAATGAGTAATATTGTTAAAAATATGTTTTACTATTACCTTAAAAGTTTAGATAAATAATATAATAAACTTTTTTAGCCCTCAATACGAGGGCTTTTTTTATTTATCCTTTCTTAATTTTTTTGAGTTTGAATTATTCTTCGGGGTCTTCTTGTTCATAAAGGGTGTCTTGTGTTTTTTTACCTTTATTATATCCGTAGAAATATCCGCCGAGCGCTGTTGGCAAGGCTACCATTAACATTTTAAAAATTTCTTTTAAAATTTCATCTTTTCCTATCCATAAACAAAAACCACCAAATAATAATAATAATATAAGAATACCAAATATTAATATTATATTTTTGGAAAGCGCCTTTTGATTGTACGTTCTTTGGTTTGCTAAATCTTGCTTCTGAGTTTCTAAAAGCTGTAAAGCATATTGATGCGATAAAACTAATTGTTGCTTTTTTAACTCAAGAGCTTCTTTACGATTTTTCCCTTCAGCAATTTGATTTTCAATAAATTGTTGAATTAGGTTATTATCAATTGTTGGTGGCGTGTTAGAGGTTTCCATATGCATTTTTAGTTTCTATTTCAATGTATCCCCAGCCTTTTTTTCCTATTTTAGGAGGAACGATACGTACTTGTTCAATGGTGTTTATATTTTCTTTTAAGTATTTCAGGTATTTTTTTGCGCTGTAAAATACTCTTTTATTGGATATTACAGGTATTGCTGTTTTCATAAAATGTAGTTTTTTGCAAAGTTATTAATTTTTCCTTTAAAATTTTTCTTTTTTCTCTTGCATATTAAAAAAAATGTCGTACCTTTGCACTGTTACAATCTTTGAAGGTATTTTTATTTCTGTTAATGAAGTAAATTAAAAATATTAATAACTCACGGCGTGAGGGTGTCGCTATATAGTAATATATAGCAAA
>CALFOY010000161.1 GCA_937919265.1 uncultured Capnocytophaga sp.
GAAAGCTCTGGTTGTATTTTTTTATCTACCAAATCATAGAGTTCAGAAGAAGATAAGTTTGAAGTAACTCCAATTGAAATAATAGGCAAATCAGAAAGTGAGAATTTGCTTAAAGAAGGTTCTTTGGCATCATCGGGCAAATCAGCCTTGATAGCATTAATTTTTCGTTGCGCCTCATTCAAAGTATTATCTACATTGGCATCATTGGTAAGTCGTACAACCACTACCGAAAGGCTTTCATAAGAATAAGATTGTATTTTCTTAATATTTTCCAAAGCAGAAACTGCATCTTCAATCTTCTTGGTAACGGTACTCTCAATCTCAGAAGGAGAAGCTCCTGCATATATAGTAGAAATAGTTACCACATTCACTTCAAACTTTGGAATAAGCTCGTAGTTTAATAATTTGTAAGAATAAAAGCCACCCAATAACAATAAAGAGAGCATCACAATCAGGACGCTGGGTCGCTTGATAGAAAGTTTTATAATATCCATTTGTACTTTTCGATTTTATAATTATTCTACTATTTTTATAGGAGTACCATTATCTATATTAATTTGTCCGCTGGTAACTACTTCATCTCCAACAGATAGCCCATTAATAATTTCTACTTTGTCTCCAAAGTTACGACCGCTTTTTACAATTACCATTTCAGCTTTTCCGTTAACAATTTTGAATATTTTGTTTTGGCTAATGCTCCCCACAAAAGCTGAATGAGGTACAACCAGTACACTGTTTTCATTATTATTTGTATCAAAATGAGCTGTAGCATACATTCCGGCTTTTAGTTTTTTATCTTTATTAGGAACAAGTATTTCCACTGGGAATTTTAAAGCTCCATCAGATTTTGGTGCAATAAAAATAACTTTTCCTTCAATAGTTTCAGAAAAAGCACTTGGTTTTATTTTTACTATTTCTCCTAATTTTAATTGGCTTATTTGATTTTCATCAACAGTAAGTTTTAATTTTAAATTATCAATATTTACAATATTAAAAAGAGATTGCCCCGCTCCAACAAGTGTTCCTTCTTCAATGTTTTTACTGCTTACGATTCCGTTGATTTTGGAACGCACAGAAGTATCTCCTGAAACGATAGAAGCAGAATTATAATTAGCTTGTGCATTTTTCAGTTGTAAGCGTGCTTGCTCTAACTGTTGCGCAGTAACGCCTCCTGTTTGGAAAGCACTTTCAAAGCGTTTAAGATCAGTCTTTGCTGTTTCAAGCACAGCTTTTGCATTTTCTAATTGTACATTTGTTTTATCTGCTTTTGTATTGGCTAATATTTGCCCTGCACGAACATAATCACCTTCTTTTACAAATATTTTTACTATTTGTCCACCTACTTCTGAGGAGACATTTAGGTCTTGTTCTGCTACAAAAGTTCCGTTTGCTACAAAAAGATTAGAAACTTTTTCTTCTGTCACTTTGGCTGCTCGGACAGCAACTTGTGCTTCTTTCTGAGCAACAATAGCTACTTCATTAGCATTTTTTTGTTTGTTTGAATACAATTTATAAGCCATAAGACCTATTACGGCTATTACAATAGTTAGGGAAAGTACCTTTTTCATCGTTATGAAATTTATTACTTGTTTTTAAATTTGGGTGCAAAGTTAAAACAAAAAACTAAATAAACAAAAAAAGTTTCCATATTTTTTATGAAAATTATTTTTCTCTTTTTTGTCTTATTTTATTAGCTAACCAACTCACATAGAAAAGTTGAAAACTGTGATAAAGCATTATCGGAAGAAGATAAAGCACTCTTTCAGTTTCTGAAATGCCTAAAACCATTACAAAAAGACTTCCGTGAACCAAAGATTTTTTGGAACCACAAAAAGTAGTTGTAATAATATCTTCATCTGAAAAATGAAGTTTTTGAGCTATATATTTTAATATTGTATAAACTATAAAAAATAAACTCACTGAAGAGAAAAATATAATACCAAATATGGAAAAAGAAACCGATTGAAATATTTGTTTTACAAAAGCATCTGAAAAACTTTCATAAACGATTAATAAAATAACAAAACGGTCAAATTCTCCTATCCATTTACTATTTTTCTCGATTATTTTCTTAAAAAAAGGATTTAAAAACAAACCTAAAACAATAGGTAAAAGCACTTTTAGTAATAATTGTTGAACTATTTCAGCTTGATTTACATCAGAAGAAGCATTTTCTAAGAAAAAACCCATTAGTAATGGCGTAACAACAATACCTATCAACCCAGAAATAGAAGCGTTAAATATTGCCGAAGTAATATTTCCTCTTGCCATAGAAACCATTACTACCGAAGAAGAAACCGTAGAAGGAAGGCAAGCTAAAAAGAAATTAGAAAGCCACACAAGCTCATAACTCGTACCTTTTGCAAAACCATAAAAGATAAAAACAAGAAAAGGAAAAAGAACAAACGTACCGAATTGTACCAAAAGATGAAGTTTCCAATTACGAATATCCCGAAAAACTTCTTTAATATTTAGTTTTAGTCCATAGAGTAAAAAAATAATACAAATTCCCCAATCAATAAATACACTAAGATTGAAAAACGTTTTGTATTCTTCTTTATAAGGAATAATTTTTGCTAAAATAATCATTCCTAGAAGCGCAAAAAGGAAATTATTTTGTTTATTAAATAGTTTTTTCATTTTTATAAAATATTTTAATTATCTCCCGTTTTTCTAACCAATTATAAACCACAGAATAGGCAGTACAAAAATACACAAATAGAAAAAAGCCTGAAAACCCCTATAAATAAAGGGATTGAAGCAAAAAAGCCCCAAAACAGGGACAAAACGAAATGTACAATAACTACCATTTAATTACTGAGTAATTGCCCAATAACTACCAATTAAATAACCTTAATTACCTATATGAGGCATAAAGTACCTATTAATTACCTAAGCCCAATAAAATAGCCCCTTTGAGGGCTTTTTTTATGCCCTTAAACAGCCTTTAAAGCCCATTGAAAAGCCCTATAAAGCACTCTAAAAATAGGGGTAGAAAAACACACCAAAAAACCTCCCTAAAAAGTTGGGTATTCAGTTGGGTATTCAGTTGGGTATGCAAATGTGTATATTTTCAAGCACGAGTTTAGGGGGTAAAAAGCGCCTTTTTAGTTAAAATGATAAGGTTAGGGCGTGAGTTAGAGGTATTTTGCAAATGAATATAATACTTAACTTGTTGATTTACAATGTAAAATATGGTTTTTATATTAAAAATAGGGTGTTTCTCCCTCAATATTTGTTATCACCCAGCAAAAGAGTAAATAATTTGAGGCTAATACATTGTATTCATCCTAATATTTACCTTTACTATAGCCATTGCTCTAACTGATTTAAAAGGTATATCTTTAGGAGCATGGTGGGGGTTTTGGCTTACTAATTGGATGTATTTACTTCCTTTTTCACTTTTCTTTACATATTTAACGACAACATTTTCCTCATCTCCGTCTAAAGAAAAACCTAATATATACATTTCTCCAAAGAAAATATGATCCATATTAAGAGGTATCTCTTTATATAGAATAATATCTCCCGATTTTAAAAGAGGATACATACTATCTCCAGTAACAAAAATAGCTCCATCACAAATAGGAGCGTTTGGTATCCTTATAGTATCAAGTAGATTTTGTGATTTATCCCCATTAAAGAAACCTGATAATCCTGCCGTTGCTTCATAATCATATAAAGGAATTTCTTGAATTTCAGCAATAGAATCACGAGTTTTTCGATTTCCTTTAATGATTGTTACTTCGGGCTCTTGATTTTCATGTTCCGATTTCAGCATTTCTCCACGACCAGTAAGAAACCATTCTGGGCTTAAATCTTCATATGTATATAGAATTTTTTCAATAGTATCAGAATTAAGACCTCCATTTTTTTTCTTAGATTTACTCAATAAACCTACAGAAAGCCCCGCTTCTACAGTAACTCTATTTGGATTTAACTGCTTGAAATCCATATACTTCTCTAATCTTTCTATAATATTCATATCTTTACATTGAAAAAAATCAATAATTTATTTTGTTATATTGAAAAAAGTCAATAACTTTGCATCGTTAAACGAAACAAAATAACGAATGCACAAAGGTATAAAAATTCCTCGAAAATTCAATCCCTTAGTGGTTGAAAAATTATCTGTAAAGTTTGGGTTATCAAAAACTTATATACGCCAGTGCCTAAACAAAACACGAAACAGCGAAACGGCTGATACTATTTGTAAAGAGTACAAAAAGTATGAAAAAGAAATCAACAACGTTTTAAATGATTCATTATGAACCTAAACAATAGCAAAATGAAAATAGGAGATCAAGTAAAAATAAGCCGATACACTACAGACCCCGCAAAGCAACAAGGGAACATCGGTACAGTGATAGGAATTTATCCCGAAGACGAAATGACTACTATAGTAAGAGTAGAGTTTGTAACAGATAAGGGTGAGAAATTCTCCTCCCTATATGATATGGACTGCTTAATTCCTGTAAGTGAGGACGATTTAGACGATTAATTAAAAAATAGAATATGAGAAAGTTAATACAAAAAATACTAAAAAAGCAGGTGATACACCATATCAATAAGGATTGGAGCCACCAAGTGATAGAGACAAAAGAAACCCTCTTCGGGATAGTAATCAAAAGAGAATTGAGAACAGAGTTAATGTAGTTAGAGAACAAGCAGAATGTTTGTGCTACTAAGAAAGAAAAAATAGAACATACAAATATAATTAATTAGAAATCCCTAAGTCAGTAGGACTGACAGCCGAAAGGCTGGCGAAGCGAAATCGCATTAGGGAGCAAAAAAAAAGATTATGCCCTATTTATGGTTACATAATAAAGTTGCAGTGGAGGTGGAAGAGTTGGTTCCTAAGTATTGGAATGTGCTCAAGTCCTTACAGAGTGCTATCTCCCGCAGTGAAGGTAAGCCTTATGGTGTTAAGAAACTACAATCGGGTGGGAATGGGCGTAGGCTACTGATAGACTATGACACCCTCCCCAAGGAGATACAAGAGGCACTGGGTGATCCCCGAAAAGCAGGTCATTTGTTAGAGCGATATTATCAAGTAAAAGACGAAACAATACGCTTCTATAGTGAATGGAAACGTGGGGACAAGCACCTTACCGATGAAGAGATAG
Organism: uncultured Capnocytophaga sp.; assembly: GCA_937919265.1. Lineage (GTDB taxonomy): Bacteria > Bacteroidota > Bacteroidia > Flavobacteriales > Flavobacteriaceae > Capnocytophaga. Next base: position 5,127 of record CALFOY010000161.1, read on the forward strand.
ACCGCTACATCATCAATGCCACTACCTTGCAAGCCTTGGTTACCCTTGAGCAGGAACGACTCAATATTCGCAAGGCATTGCATAAAAAGAGTGCTACCAAGGGGCTTGCTCAAAGCCTACTTACCGATGCAGTGAGCTTTAACGAGACCTTGCCCCCAAGTCGTAAGCATAGCCTACCTGAGAGTTTAAGGCATTTTAAAAACACTTTAAACGCCTTTAAAACCGATGGACTCCTCTCCGTTATCAAGGACCCTTACGGAAAGGGCAAGCAGAACGCCCGAAAGGTAGATGAGCATGTCATAGAGGTGCTACAAGGCTTATTCGTAGGGCAAACCCACAAGCCTACTCCTACTGATATATCTCGGCAATATGATGCTTTTTTGGCTGGCTATATAGAAGTATTCAACAAGGAAACAGGTGAACTATACGAACCTACTGGCTTCCCCGCCTTGAGCGAAAGTACTATCAAAGCCTATCTGATGAGTTGGGAGCAGAAAATCATTTCCTACAATCTCAGAAGTGGAAACCGACAAGCCTTTATGGGGCAATTTATCCCCTATGCGCAAACAGAGCTACCCATCAAATCAGGGTCTATCCTTTCCATTGACGACAGACAACCTCCCTTTTGGTATGAAAAAGGGAAAAGAGTATGGTTTTATATTGGGGTGGATATTGCCAGTCGCTGTATGACAGCCTTTGTCTATGGAAAGAGTAAAGAAGGAATTATCCTTGAGTTTTACAGACAATTAGTGAGGAACTATCACCAATGGGGGCTAAAACTCCCTTATGAGTTGGAGTGCGAAAGCTCCCTTAATAGTAGCTTTAGCGAGACTTTCCTTAGAGAGGGGTATATGTTCCAAAAAGTAAGAGTGGAAGCCAATAACGCCAAGGGGAAATATATAGAACGTATGTTTGGCAAGATGCGTAACAACAAAGAAAAATATGCCGATGGGTGGATCCCTCGCCCCTTTGCTAAGAACGAAGCCAACCAAGCGGGCAAAGGTGCCACCAAGATTATCCCCTATAATGAACTCGTGCAGGCACGCCTTGCCGATATAGAGGATTGGAACAACGAACCTCACGATGAAGATCCAAGCGTAAGCCGTTGGGAATATTTTCTCAATAACCAATTGGAAAACCTGCCAGAGACGAACTACCGCGCTATATTGCCCTATATTGGTTACTCTGTTAAGACCAGTTGCAAACAAGGTTTTATCAGCTTAAACAGACAGAAAATGGCAATAGCCGAAGCGGGAAAGATACTTACAGGCGACCCACTTATTGAGAAAATGAAACAGATAGAAGGTAAGGATATAGAGGTGTATTGGTTGGACGGCAATGATGGGGAACTTATAAAGGCAATTGCTTACTGTGGTAACCGCTATGTATGTGAGGTACAACCGATGCCACGTTTCCAAAGAGCACAAGCCGAGCAAACAGAGGAAGACACCCTTATCAAGGCACTGCAAAATGCCTATACGATGACCATTGTACGCTATGTACAGCACCAAAGCAAAGAGATTACTCCTATAGGGGTGATAGACAAGACACCGAAGCCAAAACGCTCTTTTGTAATTAATAACCTCAAGCGATTCGAGGCGTGCGAAGCAGAGGAAGTAGAAATATTGGACGACTACGACACTATGGAGGAAGACGACAAACAAATCCTCTACAACCCCAGTACAGGGACAGAATATACTAAAAATTGGAGAAAAAAATATGCTATATGAAATTATCAATAGACTTTAAAAATAAGGTAAGGGAAGCAATTCTTTCTGACCGTGAGAACTATGGAGGATCTGATGCCGACTATTCTAAACGCCTAAACCTCAAAGGGGCTATCCTCTCCCGCCTTAAAAAAGGAGAAGTGGAGAAACTCATTAGCGACACCCAATGGTTGGTAATTGCTCATCAGCTTGGGGTACAAGTAAGAGACAATGCCTGGAAGGTAGCCCGTACAGCAGTATATACTGAAATAGAAGATAACCTACTCTACTGCAAGGAGTACAGCAAATCAATGATCTTGGTAGATGATTGTGGTATTGGTAAGACTTTTTGCTCCCAACACATTGTTCGTAAGCTCAAAAATGCTTTCTATGTGGATTGCTCCCAAGCGAAGACTAAACAGCAGTTTATCCGATTACTTGCTAAGACGATAGGGGTGGATAATACAGGTAAGTATGTAGATGTAAAGGCAAGTATCAAGATGTGTCTTATCTACTTAGAACAGCCTCTTATTGTACTTGATGAGGCAGGAGATTTGGACTACAACGCTTTCCTCGAACTCAAAGAGCTATGGAACGCCACCCAAGGGGAATGTGCTTGGTATATGATGGGAGCCGATGGGCTAAGGGCAAAGATAGAGAGTGGTATTGCTCATAAAAAAGTAGGTTATGCTGAGATATTCGACCGCTTCTTTGATATCACCTCAATTGTACCCCAAGGAACGGATGATCGCAGGGAGTTTTATATACAATTATTGGGCGATGTGGCTTCGGTAAATGCCAAGCAAAAGGAGGATGTGGACAAACTCGTGCGTAAGTGTATGAATCCGAATGACCTTAACACAAAGGATGTAACCCCTTCGGAATGGAAGAGACTTAGGTATTTGGAGAATTTAATTAAGTTAAGCTAATGGCAAGAATAAAAGGTATATACGGGAAGCAACTACTTGAGAAAACCTATAAAACCTTTCCTTTTGAGGGGGTATGGGAGAAAGCCCTTGGCAATCCCGAAGTAGGAGGGTTTTGGATTATCTATGGGCGAGAGAAGCAAGGGAAAACGTGGTTTTCATTAATGTTAGCGGAATACTTGAGTAAGTTTGAACAGGTGATGTATGTAAGTGCCGAGCAGGGCATTAGTAAATCCTTTCAAGAGGCATATATCCGCAGTGGGCTTGACCCCAGCAACCGCAAATTAAAGATAGTACCCTATACAGAGCTTACCGAGATAGAGAAGGCATTAGCTAAGCAACGTGCCCCTAAAGTGGTGATTATAGACAATACCACAGTTTATAAAGACGAGCTAACAGCCCCTAAACTTAGGGAATGGGGGAAAAATTATCGCAATGTACTCTTTATCTTCCTCACTCACGAGGAAAAGGGAGAGCCCGATATAGCCGTGGCAAGGCTTTGTAAGAAGCTCGCAGAGGTGATTATACGAGTGGAAGGTCTGGCGTGTAATGTATCGGGGCGTTGTCCTGGCGGGATACTTACCATAGACAAGGAGAAAGCAGAGTTATACCACGGTTGTGAGCCGAACGAATAAATGTAGACGAAGATAAAAAGAAACAAATGGAAACTATAGAGAAAAAAGCATTCAGGGACTGCCTACTTTATTACTTAGATTATAGTTATTGGGCATACGAGCAATTACAATGGATGTACTTTGAAAAATGGTGTGAGCGGGCGTATCAACAGAGAAGGACTGTAGTGAGGCAAAGAATACTAATGAAGAACGACCACTTGCTGAATTGGTTCGCTAATCAGTGGGAGGTGTATGTAGAGGGCGAAATAGCTAAGTATTATGGCCAGTCACTTATGGAGGGGGTATTTGAACGAGAGGATGTAGAGCTGATGATAGAGTTACAGATGGAGAATATTTACCTGCTTTATCCCAAAATATTACTGAAAATGATAGATAAGAGCGAGAAACAAAAAATAATAGTACAATGAAACAGCTATATATGGACGTACTAAGGCTGGATAACTTCTTACAAGCCTTAACAGCACAAGAGCGGATAATGATACACCAGTATCACGCTGGATATAGGACCAGTGTACCAATAGTGGCACTAATCATCTACGAATGGATACAAGAGAACAAGTGGGAATCCACAGACTTTAGATATAACCAAGATAGAGTATTGACTTGGTACAATCGGGATAAAAAAACTTGGGAACCCATAGAGACCAACGAGCTATATAAGGCAAAAGTAGAACAATAATTTAAAAAAAAGATAAAAAATGAAAGTTATTAAAGATTTAGTCATAACAGTAACCTATACGGTAGAATTTGGAGAGGTAGAAGTACCTGATAAAGTTTTTGAACAATTGAATAAAATGGCAATATATGGAATTTCTGTTGGTATTGGAGATTCAGAGAAATATGAAAAAGCCTTTGAATGGCTAATGAATAACATAAGAGAAGAAGATGCTATGGAATGGGAATATGAAGTATATATTGAAGAGTAATAATAATTAAAAAAAGAAATATAATGAGTTTAGACTTGACAAAATTGAGCGCTGAAGAGCGTGCCTCTCTTATTGCACAGGCGAAAGAATTAGACGCTAAGGAAAGAGAAGAAAGAAAAAAGGCTTACGAGCAAATGAAAGCCGATGCGATTACCAGCCTTATCACCGTGGCTAAGGATATTAACCAAGAGCTTACAGAGTTCAAAAGGCATTCTTTCGAGACGATGGACGCCCTACACGAGCTACTGAAAGAGTACAGTGGGCGACACGCTGATGGCAAAGGAAACTTTAAGATTGAGTTTGAAAACTTCAAGGTGGAGTACAACAAGCAGGGTAAAGGCTCCTATGACGAGCGAGCCACTGAGGCGGAGAAGTATATCTTTGACTTCATAGAGAGTCGTTACTC
>CALFOY010000162.1 GCA_937919265.1 uncultured Capnocytophaga sp.
AAATATATAAATTAACTATGGAGATTTATTTATAAGCAAATGAAATATATAAATTGACTATATAGATTATTAAATAAGGAATTAGAAATTAAAAATATATAAATATGGCAAATAATTTAAGACTAAGAAGAGAAGACTACCCAGCAATAGGAAATATCTTATTAATCAGTTTAAAAAGAGATATTAACGATTTTACAAAAGAGTATAAAACAATTAATGAAGAGTTCATAAAAGAACTTGAAGAAAAAATAAATAGTCTGAAAGATATTGTATCTTATAATATTTTACAAAGTAATCAAAAAAGTCACACAAAATTACTTTATAGCAAAACTAATATTTTGAAAGATAAAGCTACCTTATTGAAACAATATGCTATAAAGGCTGGATTAGACACCTCATTGATAGCAAAAAATATAAAAAATATTAATTCAAAGAATATTGAAGGTGTTGTACAGTCTTTCCGAGATATTATATACTACTACTCTCAAAATAAAGATAAACTAAAAGCAATGCCTGATAACTTCTTAGAAGACTTATCTGAAAAAAATAATGAAATAGAAAAGCTCAATATAGAACAAAAACACCTAATGAGTACATCAAAAGGAACTATTCAAGATAATAAAAAAACCTATGATGAGCTATATACAATGCTTAAAGAAGTAATTTCTGTCGGAAAAATAATTTATAGAAAATCTGTAAAAAAAGAAGAATACACAATGTCTAAAATATTAGACAAACTAAAAACAAAAACAAAAATTTTAGATAACAAAGAAGAAAATAAAGAAAAAGTAGATATTCCTACTAATGAATAAATTACGAAAATTATTTATTAGATATCTTTTTATTATGTCTATTTAATTATATTGTAAGTTAATAACATTTTCATACAAAAACAAGAAAGCTACTCAATAGAGTAGCTTTTCTTGAATATATAATAACCTATTGTTGCTGTTGTAATACCTACCAAAAAACCTATAATGATATCCGTAGGGAAATGTACAGCCAAATACATTCTACTATACGCATACGGAATAGCCCATAAGAATACCCAAAATGCAAACTTCATTCTCCTTCTAAATACTAAATACAAAAATGTACATATGGCAAAACTATTACTCGTATGCCCAGAAAAAAAACTATATCCGTCTTGAGATAAAATAATTCTAAGATACGGAATAAGTTCTGGAGTATTCAGAGGTCTTGGTCTAGCTACTACCTCTTTTATTGTATTAGTTATCAATATTGTTATCAATAACACCCCAAGAGTATAAAAGAAAATCCGCCAAGCTATTTTTTTAGGAAAAAAATAAAAATTAATCCACAAAATGAATATAAAAAAAGGAATCCAATTCCAAGCATTAGTAATAATTAACCAAAAAGCATCATAAGATATTTTCCCTGTTTGATTAATTTTTATAAGAAGTTCCCTATCAAAACTAAAAATAGTATTTATCATTATCTACTGCGTTTTATCCTTCCCATAGGGTCTTCTATTTCTTCTTTTGCCTTCTGTATTTCATCTTGTATATCCTCAACAAAAGAAGTATCTATACCGGCATTCTCTGCACTTTTGTTTATTTCATTTTTTATTTCATTAGTAGCGTCTCGTAGTTGTCGCATACCTTTACCAAGCCCTCGTGCTATTTCAGGAATCTTATCTGTACCAAAAATAAGAACCGCTACAACCAACACAACTAACAATTCGGGAGTACTTATAAATAAAATCATTTTGCTAAAAAATTTCTGCAAATTTACAAAAGATTTCTATTAGCAATAACATTTCTGTGTATTTTTGTGTATCCAATATTTTTTTTACCTTTGTCTTTGTTTATAACAAATAATTTTATGGAAGAAATTTCTGGTTTATTAGCTGATATAGAGAACCTTAGTGAAATAGAGTCTTTAGAATTCTTAGCAAAAAAATACACTAACCAAATTGTTTTCTCTACAAGTTTTGGAATGGAAGACCAAGTAATAACACATTTTATATTAAAAAATAAACTTCCTATTCGTATTTTTACACTTGATACAGGTCGATTATTTTATGAAACTTATACCACTTGGGAAAATACAAATATGCAATACAATACCAAAATAATCCCTTATTACCCCGATGCGTTTTCTATTGAAAATTATGTAAAAACAAAGGGAATAAATGCTTTTTATGATTCAGTAGATTTACGAAAAGAATGTTGCCATATTCGTAAAGTAGAACCTCTTAAACGGGCTTTAGCAGGAAATAAAGTATGGATAACAGGGCTTCGTTCAGAACAATCACCAAATAGAGAAAAAATGCCTATTATAGAATGGGACGAAGGGAATAATATCATAAAATTTCATCCCATTTTACATTGGAAAACCACAGAAGTACTTGATTTTTTACATAAAAATAGTGTTCCTTATAATCCATTGCACGATAAAGGATTTATTAGTATCGGTTGTGCGCCTTGTACTCGTGCCATTCAAGAAGGTGAAGACTTCCGTGCAGGTCGTTGGTGGTGGGAAGACAAAAGTAAAAAAGAATGCGGGTTACATTCATCTTAATTATATAAAGAAAAAAGCTAAAATATGTAATAATATTTTAGCTTTTAGTTTTTAAAATAATTTAAAAAATATCTCCTTCTTTTAGTTTTTCTGTATTTTCAGCTAATTGAAGTTCATCAATAAGTCGTTGAATATCACCATTCATTATATTTCCTAAATCATAGAGTGTAAGCCCTATACGGTGGTCTGTAACACGTCCTTGCGGATAATTGTAAGTACGTATTTTAGCACTTCTGTCCCCACTAGATACCATACTTTTTCGTCGAGCTGAATCTGCTTCCATTTTTTTAGCAAGTTCTATTTCATAAAGACGAGAACGAAGAACTTTTAGAGCTTTATCTAAGTTTTTGTGCTGAGATTTTTCATCTTGACAACGCACTTCTATCCCTGTAGGAATGTGTTGAAGCTGAATAGCAGAATAAGTTGTATTTACAGATTGCCCTCCTGGACCAGTAGATGTTGTACGAATAATTTTTACATCTTCCATATTCAACTCTACATCAAATTCTTCTGCTTCAGGGAGCACCATAACTGTTGCTGCCGAAGTATGTACTCGTCCTTGTGTTTCTGTTTGAGGAACACGCTGAACACGATGCACACCTGCCTCAAATTTTAGAGTACCATATACATCTTCTCCATTTATTTCTAAAATAATTTCTTTAAAACCACCAGAAGTTCCTTCATTCATATCCATTATAGAAACACTCCAACCTTTATCTTGACAATATTTGTTATACATTCGATAAAGATCACCAGCGAATATTGAAGCTTCATCTCCACCTGTACCCGCACGAATTTCCATAACAGCATTTTTACTATCTTCAGGGTCTTTCGGTATGAGTAAGAATTTTATCTCTTCTTCAAGTTGGGGTAATTTTTCTTTTGCTTCATCAAACTGTAAACGAGCCATTTCAACCATTTCTGGATCAGAACCATCTTTTATAATTTCTTCTGCCTCAGCTATATTCCCTGTCAAAATAATATATTCTTGTCGCTTATCCATCAACTCTTTAAGGTCTTTATACTCTTTGGTAAGCTGTACATAACGCTTTTGGTCTGCGATAATATTAGGCTGAATAATAAGGTCTGAAACTTCGTCAAATCTTTGTTTTACAATATCTAATCTTGCTAACATATTCTATTTTTTGAGGTGCAAAAATAATATTTTTTTATGAATTTACATAAAAATTAATTTTTTACACTTTTTGTAAGTAAATTATTTTATTTATTATGTTCAAAATATTAAGATTATTTTTTATTTAAATTAACAATTCAGCCCTCATATTTACAAAGACTGATTTCTTTCCCATCAAAAACAACATAGGTATAATAACTAATCCAATCTCCTGTATTTATGTAAGTTGCATTTTGAGGAAGAGAAATTTCCATTGGTAAATGTCTGTGCCCGAAAAGAAAAAAATCATAATGTTTTTCTGTAAGTTTACGTTTACAATATTGAACAAGCCATTCTTTATCTTCTCCTAAAAAATGAACATCTTCTACTCCTGAAATTAATTTATTTTTTTGTGATAAATAATTAGCTAATCGAACGCCAATATCTGGATGAAGCCATCTAAAAAGCCATTTACAAAACGGATTAGTAAAAACTTTCTTCATACGTTTGTAACCTTTATCACCAGGACCCAATCCATCACCGTGCCCAATAAGAAAATGTTTGTCTGCACACACAACCTCCTGCGGATGATAAAATACTGGAATATTTAATTCCGTTTCAAAATAATTTTGCATCCAAAGGTCGTGGTTCCCCACAAAAAAATAAACAGGAATACCTGCATCTGTCAGCTCTGCCAATTTACCTAAAACACGAACAAACCCCTTAGGAACCACTGAGTTATACTCAAACCAAAAATCAAACAAATCTCCTAAAAGGAAAATTGCTTGTGCATCATTTTTTATATGCTCAAGCCAAGAAATAAATTTTTTTTCTCTCTTATGGCTTTCTGCTAAATTAGGCATTCCTAAATGATTATCGGAAGCAAAATAAATTTTTTTATTTGTAGATAGATTTATTTTTATCATACTGAAATATAAATCAATTATATAAGAATATTATAATAATTTACTAATTGCAAATATAGTTTTTTTTATTAATTTATGAAAAAAAATATACGTTTTTTTTATAAAATATATTTTTGTTAAATAAAATGCAAAAATATAATTTGTATAAAAAAATAGTTTTAACTTTGCACAATTAAATATAGTAATTTAACAAAGTATGAAACAGTTATTTATGATTTTAGCAATGGCAGTTGTTTCTGTAACAGCAGCTAACGCACAAGAAGAGCCAAAACAAGTTGGAGAAAAAGTAGAAACAAAAGCTTGTTGTAAAGATAAAAAAGAAAAATCTTGTAGCAAATCTGATAAAAAAGAATGCTCTGACAAGAAAAAATGTTCTGATAAACAAGAATGTAAAAAAGAGTGTTCTTCAAAAGGAGAGAAAAAATCTTGTTGCAAAAAAGAAGCTTAAAAATCAGAATAGGCTCAAATTGAATTTTTAATAAAAAAGGATTATAAAAAATAATCCTTTTTTTG
>CALFOY010000163.1 GCA_937919265.1 uncultured Capnocytophaga sp.
GCTACATCCTCATACTCTATGCTGTGTGTATAGACTTTTTGATAAAGTTGCTTTGCCTGCTCCTTCTCTCCTTTTTCTTCATAGAGATTGCCTAATAGAAACATAATGTCTATTAAATCATCGTCTGGATTAGAAGTGCGCAAAGGTGCTTTTTTGAGGGTTTCTATAGCTAAATCTATTTGATTCTTACCTATAAAACTATTTGCTATTCCTTGCAATGCTTTTAGGAATAATTCACTGTTTTTAGGTATCTTCTGAAAGTACGAAATTGCCTTATCATAGTTCTCACAAAGGTAGTAACAGTTCCCTGTCAATAGTACTTGTCTTTCATCATATTTGCGAGAAAGCAAATCTTCGTATAGCTCAATGATTTTAGGACAATCAGTCTTATCATCCTTCAGAATAAGCGTTTCTACATAAAGGAGCTTTAGCCTTTCAGAACTTGGATTTAACCTCAAAGCCTTACCAAAGCAATCACTTGACTCTGCATACCGCCCTAAGTAATACAAACAAACTCCTTTCAAATCTACTATATCAGATTCATAGGAACTTAAAGGTACTTTATAGAGAGCGGTATCTAATGTAGCAACAGCTCCTTCAAAATCTCCCTTATAAAAATTTGAAATAGCTGTTTCAAGATGAGCTTTCACAACCTTCTTAGGAGAACGAGACCTTCTGACTAAAAAGAAAATCATTATCACTCCTATTACAAAAGGAATCAAACAGATAGCTATAAACCAAAGGAGAAAGGTCAAACAACCATCGCTATTACCATACTTGTTTTCATCAATAGAAAAGCCTAATAAGTTTATTCCTTGTTGATAGGAGTTTGACGGTTGCGGTGTGTTTCTGCTTCTTAATAGGTTAGAGTGATAAGTAAGCCCTGTATTAGGAATATTGACAGTGTTATATAACTGTCCATTGCTACTTAGTCCCAATCTGAAACCACCTGCTCCAACACTCATTCCAACTCCTGATGTACTAAAATTGAGTCTGAAAGCTCCAAATGATTGACTTCTACGAAAACGAAAACCCATAGCTCAATTAATTTGCTAATATGTTTTTTTCTTCAACTGATACTTGTAAGGTAGTAGAACGACCTGAGTGAGAAAGTAAAAATGTAATACCTCCTATGGTTGTTTCTGTACTTTCATTCCCTATATTTGCTTCTACCCAATTTCTTACTACCTCTACATCATTTTCCCTACAAGTAGAAATGGCTATATATCGTATAAAGCCCATAACCCCATTCTGCCCTATTCCATAGTCAATAGCAGCAGCTGTTACACCTATAATTTCAGAAGGAGAACAACCTATAATATTTACCTTATAATCGAATTTTCTTGGCATTTCTTTGGTACAGAAGTAATCTACACCATTTTTAAAATTCTTACTGACTGTAAAACCAAAATCACTTTGCAATACAGTGTAGAGATTAGCACCGTTGAGGTCAGGAATGATATAAGACTTCTGACCAACAAAATCACAAGTTTCAAAAGTTGCTAACAGCTTCTTCTTTTTGTCCTGTTCCTCTGCTTGTTGTTTGTTCAATCTTTCTTCTTCCTTAGCACGTTCTTTTTCTTGTGCTAATACCTTTTTATAAGTCTCCATAGCCTGATAGTCTATAAGAGTACTTATTGCAGGAATTTCGTTGTTAGGGTAGGTAACTTCTCCTTTCTTTGAATAGGTGATAATAGTTCTTTTTGAAGTGATAGTATTATTGGAATCAAAGTCAAACTCTACCACTAAGTTTTTAATAGCTCCATTTTCATTATCTTCTTTTAGGTAGTTGGTAGCCTTACTAAAATCAAACTTAGGGTCAAAAACCATTGTATTCTTTCCCTTTTTATTGAGAAATTCTCTAGGGTTTGCCATTGCAGAACTGCTTCCTAAATCATTACCTACAGTTTCCAATTTTTTTAGCTCATTAAGAGCCTTGTCATTGGTTTCTTTTTGTATGTAGTTGATGAGTGTTGTATCTCTTGCAGGAGGTAAATTGGTTGCTCCTATCATTAATAGAACCAAAAGAGATACATATCTTACTATTCTATTATTCCAAAAGCTGAATTTCTCTTTTAACTTATCAGAGATAGGAGGCAAAATTAATGCTCCAATAATCAACAACATAATGCCAAATAAAATTCTTTTATCTATAAAGGCATATACGCTTAAAAGTAATGTAATTACTGCTAAAATATATTTTGCTACTTTCATAAAATGAATTGTTTTTAAGATTAATAATTTGCTATGATGAAACTCTCATATCTTTTAAGAGGTGTCCTTGAGAACTGTTTAGTTTTTAGGTTTAGTTTGAAATAGGTCTCTTCATTTTCATTTCCTAATTGTAAACCTATAATTTCATTAGTGCTTTTAGAGAATTGAATACGGCTTAAATAGTTCTTTCCTATTTCTGCAATAGTCTCTAACTCTTTACCTGTTTGAAGGTCTAATTTTACGATTTTATTGTAGGCTACATAAGCATATAATTTATCATTAGCGACTATAAGCCTTTCATATCCTTTAAAAGGTGCTTTTACAATCTGTTTTGTAGTTAAATTAAGTTTGAACAAACTATTCTTTCTCTCTGATGTTTCAGCATTATATTTTGTTTGTTCTCCAATAATCTCATTGGTACTTTTAGAGAAGCGAATATGACTTAAATAATCACTTCCTACCTCAGCAATAGTTTCTAATTCTTTACCTGTTTGAAGGTCTAATTTTACAATTTTATGGTTGCGCAAATCATAAGCATACGGCTCATTATTAGCTATTATGAGTTTCTCATAATGGTTACAAGGTAATCTTATAATCTCTTTTGTAGTTACATTAAGTTTGAATAAATAATGTCCTGAATTTCCTGATTGTATGCCTATAATTTCATTAGTACTCTTTAAGTAGTAAATACCTCTTCCCAAGTATTCCTTACCTATTTCAGCAATGGTTTCTAATTCTTTACCTGTTTGAAGGTCTAATCTTACGATTTTATGATTACGCAAATCATAAGCATACAAAACACTTGGCTTAGGAAGAATAGTTAGGCGACCTATACTCTTAGAAGTTTCATTGGAAGATAGAATAACTTCTCCTGATGTAGCCTCTTCAGGAATTTCTACTTTTAGATGGTTGGAGGTTACTTCTTTGATAGTCCCTTTTACTCCATTAAAAGTAATTGTGTAGGTCTGTGAAGGGACAAAATTCTCTCCTTCAATGGTAATAATATCTCCTACAGTAACCTCTTGAGCAGAGAAGTTTTTAATTGTAGGAAAATTAGTTTGTTGAGGTGTAGGTTGTTCTTTTGCTGGAGCTGGTTCATCTTTAGAACAACTCACAATGACTCCCATACATAACAAAGTCAAGAAGATTTTTAATGCTTTCATAAGCTAAAAAAGATAGTTTTTGAATGCTCTTCAGCCCCTAAAAGCGGTTAGTAATATAAAATAAAAAAGCGTGGGACTGTATAACCTTATTCATTTATCGGGTATCGCCAAACACCCACACCTAAAATAAGTACAGCCCACGCCGAAGCGTGAGCGTTTTTTACTTATTATTCAGTAGGTGTACAAAATTGGCGATTTTGATAAATCTGAATAATAGCTAAACGCTAATATGTCTTTATGTTAAAAAATAATTTTTCTGTTCTATATTCTTTTCTTTTAAAATGATGGGACAAAAGTAGTATTATTTTGTGATATTACAAAATTTTTAATAGTTGTATTTTTTTATCCTTCGCTTATCCTTCGCTGAAGGTTCGCTCATCTAATAAATAAAGAAAACTAAAGACCCCCACTAATAGCCATATACCATTTTATTCCTCCTCTATAAGTCTTTACCCAATTTGCATATACTAAACTATCTGCATAGTCAGGGCTTCTACCTAAGAGTTTTTTAATAGCTTCTTTGCTGATAACCTTCACTTTCTTATCTGAATAGATTTCATACTGAATAGACTGCAATTCTAACTTTAGAGTTTCATCAGTGAGGTTACCTATTTGTCTGTTCATCATATCTCTTCGTAATTCATAGTACATTTGTGAGCGCAAATTAAATGGTAAAAAGGCTTCTTCATATTGGCTTTCTTCAGGCTTTGAACCGCCCTGTAATTCAATCACATCATAGCCTGCTGACTTTAAATTATCAACTACACCTGCCCCCACTCCTACGCTATCTATTCCTACATAATTGGGGTCTATATTATAGTCGTGAATAAGCTGTATGGTTCGTGTTACTATCTCTGTTATAGAAGTCTGTTCATAGCTCTCTATTAGCTCAATATTACCGTTTTTAAGGATTGTAAAGACGGTTTTATCATCTCCATACCTTGCCACATCAATCCCCATAGAAGTAATTTCTAAACCATTTTCTATTCGTTCAGCACTACTTATGATTACTTCACTTGAAATAAGCTGATTAATCATATCTAAAGCACTCCAATCAGCATAAAGATACTTCCTCAAAAACTTAGGATTATCCTTAAAGGCTTCCTTTAGAGTGATAACATACTCACTGTTCTCATCATAGTTATCTGTAGTTAAACTTTGGATATATACCTCATCAGGATTGGTAGACTGAATGAAGGTAGAAATAAGCCAACAAGGTTCAGGATTGCTGGTCAATCGCCCTTCATAGCGAGGTTTTTGCTTGTTGGGTAATACCCAACGCAAACGAGTTTTGAGCATATTATACACCTCAACAGATACTTCATTAGCTTCATCAATACCAAACCAACCTATCTCTAAACCTTTTATTTTTTGAAGCATTGGGTCTTTGGCTATATTGGCATCAAGAAACAGCAACTTTGAATCATTGATGAAGGTTACTTCTAAGCTCGTTTGATTAAAGCTCCTAATAATTTCCTTTGGACAGATAGAAAAGAAGGTAACCAATGTAGTCCTACGGAGAACAGAGAGTTCTTTTCTCACAAGTACTAATCGGTTACCTTTGAATTTCATTGCATTTTTGATAGCCTCTGCACAAAGGAAATAGCTTTTTCCACCACCTAAAGCCCCTCCAAAGAGCATATACTTTGCTCTGCATTTATGAGCAATTAGTTGCTTAGGTTTAGGCTGATAATAAAGTGAAAAGTCTATTCTCATAACGATTAATTTTAATCAGGTATATTACAGATAAACTCTATATTACCTGAATGTTCTACTTCTATTTTAAATAGCCCTTGTAGGGTAGTTAATTCTTTATTCACTGACAAGGCGGTTTTGTAGTCCTTCTTCTCTATGCTCAATCTGTATAACTCTTCATACCTTCTAACTGCCTTTGCATAATCATAAGCTACTTGCTTCTTTACTGATTGCTCTATGAGAGTTCTTGCCTTGCTGATGTAGGTATCTATTTGCCTGTCAGACACCTTCCAAAGATTTGAAGTATTTTGAAGTATCAAATCTCTGTTATACCCTAAAATCAGCATACTAACCACTTCTTTAACTCTTTGATTTACAATATGTTTACTTGATTTATCCATTCTTTACCTCCTTCTTTCTCAGTTCTTCTATAGTATGCTTGCAATTACTTTCAACCTTGCTATTAATCTCTTTTGCTAAAGGATGAATTTTAGTATTTTTAGGATTTTTAAAAGCACCTGTAATAATTTTCTTACACCTGCTTTTATCCATAGGATTCTTAAATTTTCCTTCTCTGCTCCATTCCTCAATTTTTGTATAAGCCTCTTCTTCTGTCTGAAAATGAAGTTCTATGCCTTTATTCATCAAAAGACTTTTGAATACTGTTGGTGTTATATATTTAGCATTTACCTCAGCTGAAATAATATGTTGCTTTTTGATTTTTTGATAGTATTTGAAAAATGTATCTACTAAAAGCAAATAGACTGAAGACTGATACAGATTCTCTACTTTTATCTCCTTTATTTTAAACACATTAGATAAGTTTTTTAGAACTCTAAGCTCTATCCTTAATATCTCCTGATTAATTACAAAGTTTCTTTTCTCTTTAATTTCTTTAGTCTTATTGTAAAAGGCGATAACTTTATTCTTAGTTTCAAAACGTACACCATCATCTTGCTCAAATCTTTTAAAATGAGGTAAATCTGTAAAAAGAACATTACTATATTGACTTACAGGATTATTAGTTTCTATATTCAAAGCTAAATCTACTCTGTATAATCTTGCTGAATGAAGATTGATAGCTAATGAATTACCTAACTTTTCAATAGCTTTATACAAATCATCATACTGAAGTATAGAAGTATACCCCTTATAGTAATTGGAGATACTTCCTGAGAGATATATACCATAATCTCTATGATACTTTATACGAAAATTCTTATAGTAACCTTCTCCCCAAAACTTAAACTTACCATTTCTTATAATAGTAAGCACTAAGTTTTGGGAATTAAAGTTAGCTATCGATTCAGCGTTAGCAAAAATCCCAATAGTATCTATAGTAAAACCTAACATAACAAATATTGTATAAAAGTTAGACTTATTATATAGGACTATTTTTGTTTAAGTTTGATTAAAGCTCTCTCTACTTCATCTCGCTTGTAATACACTCGCCCTTGAATACCATAGGAAATTAGTACTCCTTTATTTGTCCAATTGTTCAGAGTTGTTAGATTAATATCTAACATTTTTGCTACCTGTTTTCGTGTAAGGTACTGAGTTGGGGTTTTAGGTTGAAACTCCTCTCTTATCTGATTGACAACTTGTTGTACTCCTTCCATTAATAGGCTCTTTAGTTCATTAGGTGTAAAC
>CALFOY010000164.1 GCA_937919265.1 uncultured Capnocytophaga sp.
TTGTGGATATTATATCTGCATACAAATTACCTATTCACAATAAAATTCCTGTAAAGATTGATACTTTTGATGGTAACTATTTCCTAATAGGTTTCCCTGTATGGAGTTTTGAAGTTCTTGATTTTCAAAAAAGTACTTTCTATCATCGGGATAGAGATGTATTCTCTTTTATAGACTATGAAGATTATGAAAACTCCGAATCGAAATATAGATATACGACAAAAGTAGATTTGTATTTAAAGGAGAAAATAGAATATGATGTAATTTCTATAGGTGCAGCTATTTTTTTCTCTGAAAAGATTGTTGAAGAATTAAAAGAGAATAATGCAACTGGGTATAGAATCGTTGATGGAATTTTAAATATATGATACTTACCTAACATAGAATTAGCGAATGATTTTCATCCGATACTTTAGGGCGGGATTGGGAAGTACCTGTAACTGATAATCTTATCACTTGGGTGTTTGATGAGAACTCCTTTGTGCCTGCGGCTAAACTTGTAGGGGATAATTCGTATTCTATCCTCACCGACCATTTAGGAACGCCGTATGAGGCGTATGATGAAGAGGGGAAAAAGGTGTGGGCACGAGAATTAGACCTTTACGGGAATGCTATTACTGGGGACAGTTCGTTTATTCCTTTCTTATATCAAGGACAATACTACGATGAGGAGATTGGGTTAGCTTATAACCGTTTCCGTTATTACTCACCTGATTCAGGTACTTATATTAGCCAAGATCCGATTGGGTTGGCAGGGAATAATCCTAATTTCTATGGGTATACTTTTGATTGTAATACTGAGGTGGATGTTTTGGGGTTAAATATTCTTGATGATATTTTAGCTAATCCTGCTTCAGTGTGGGGAAAAAGTGCAAAAGAGTTAGAGGATGAAATAAATAAGACAGAAGGAATTAATGCTTCTACCAACAAAACGACTAAAGGTTCAAAAAAAGCAGATAAAGTTTCGATTAATGGGAAGTCCCAAATTTCTCAAATTCAGGTACATACAGGAGGTGGTAGACATACTGAGGGACCATATTATAAAATATCAACTAGTTCAAAAGGAACAATAAAAGTTATAGATCCAACAGATTATAAATATCAAGGAGACAATTGTCTTTTTTATGATTATAATGGTAATAGAGGACATTTTATAGAAAATGGAATAGATGAAAAAGGTAAAACTACATATATTTGGCAGGAGTTAGAACACAATCATTAAGAGTTATGTCAAGAGATTTTTTTTGTCAAGAAATAAATCCAAATTATATAGGAAATATATGTTTGGAACAGCCATTAGAAAGTCTTCAAGATGTATGGAAATATGGCTATAAGAATGGTATTTTAGATATAGAGTTATCTAATAATTTTTTCTTAAGACTTTCATTTGATGAAAGTCTTATTATAAATATCAATTTATTTAAAAATAAAATTGCACAAATATCTGTTTTAAATAATTATTTAGGTAAATTTAAAGGTATAGGAATAGGAAGTACACTTGGAGAATTATTGAAAAAATACCCCAATATTATATATGATAATGATGAAAATTTTTTTATTATTCCTGAATATAAAAGTGTCTGTTTTTTCTTTGAAAATCCATATGAAAAGGAACAATTAGATAATAAAGTAGAGGAAATAACTTTGAACTCTTACGAACTTATAAAATATCCTTTTTAAATTTTATTAAAAACGTCCTATTTTATATGAATTTTTATCAGATACTTTAGGGTGGATTGGGAAAAATTATTGGTAGTAGGATGAGCCTATAACAGAAAATCTTATCACTTGGGTGTTTGATGAGAACTCTTTTGTGCCTGTGGCTAAACTTGTAGGGGATAAATCGTATAGCATCCTCACCGACCACTTAGGAACACCTTATGAGGCGTATGATGAAGAGGGGAAAAAGGTGTCGGCACGAGAATTAGACCTTTATGGGAATACTATTGCTGGTGATAGCTCGTTTATTCCTTTCTTATACCAAGGACAGTATTATGATGAGGAGATTGGGTTAGCTTATAACCGTTTCCGTTATTACTCACCTGAAAGCGGTACTTATATTAGCCAAGACCCGATAAGGTTGGCAGGGGGGACTGGCGTTTTATGGGTATGTGATGGATTGTAATGGGTGGGTAGATGTCTTTGGTTTGGATGGGATGCCAAAAGGAGGATTAAATATATTTACCTACAGAAGAAGGTATACATCCTACAAGAAGTATTGATACAGGTTGGAATAAAGGGCATAAAGAATATAATGACTATATTAAAGAGCAATTAGAAGATATTTGGGACAAGGGCAAAGATGGAAAATGGACGCAGCAACAGTTTAGGGACGCAATTGAAGAATTAAGAAGAGAAACAAGATTAGAGTTAAGAAATGGCAGCAGGAAATGCTATTCAATTCATTAAATTATTTTAATATATGTATTTTAAATTTTCAGATTTTTACAAAAGAGACGTTTATTTTAGATATGCTGATAGTAATGTTGTAGAACAAGGGAACTTTGATAATGGAGTGAAAATCAAACAGTCTGAGGTTCTGTATTACAATGTTGATAAAATAGATAGTTATCTAACATCTTATGATGTTTTACCTACTTTCGGTCCACGATTGGTAAGCACTAAATTTAAAGAGATTTTTGAGGATATTAATGAAAAAGAAATTCAATTTTTCCCAGCAATAATTAGAGATAGTAAAGACTATACAATTGAAGGATTTTATACTTTAAATATTCTACATTGTATACCTTGTTTAGATTTTACTAAAAGTATTGTTAAAAAAACCTCTTATGGAGGTTTAAGAATAGATGAACTTCATATTCTTCCTAATTCATTGGATCCTTATAATATAGTCAGAATGGAAGAACATCGTTCTTTTATTATTGTTACAGAAAAATTCAAACAAATTTGTGAACACCATAAATTAAAAGGTTTTTATTTTAAAGAAATATAGGAAAAATGGCACTCATTCAGAGTATATGACTGAGTTCCCTTTAGAAAGCACAGCACTTTACCTATTTTAGAAAAAAAAGGAAGTAGTTCATCATATCCTGCTGGTCCCCTTCCTCCTTGTTCGCAA
>CALFOY010000165.1 GCA_937919265.1 uncultured Capnocytophaga sp.
AAATTATAGTAATTACATTCTTTTTATTATTTTAATTATAAAAATAGATGAATATATCTACAAAAAAAAGCCTTTAAATATATTTAAAGGCTTTTTTACTTATTGAATAAAAACTATTTTTTTAATACTTCTAAATTCCCTTGTGATTTTAATAATTCTATTTCTGCCATTTTATAATCTAAAAGGGCGTTGGTATAGCTATTTCTTGCATCAGATAAAGACCTTTCCGAATCTAACAAATCTGTAACAGAAGCTAATCCTTGTGCGTAATTATTTTGAGTATTTAAAAGTACCTCTTCTGCCAATTTCACATTTTCTTTTTGAGATTCTATTGTCAAAAGATTGTTAGTTAGCTGGCTACGAGCGTTTTCATAAGCCAAATCCAGAGCTAAACGTGTATCTTTTAGAGTAGCTTCAAGGGCTTTTTCTTGTATTTGTGCTTGACGAATTTTGGCTTTTATGCCAAATCCTGAAAAAATAGGAATATTTAGACTTACACTAACCGCCGAATAATCAGACCAATAAACTTTATCCCTTTTCCCGTAGATAAGAGGCATTTTAGGTCCCATTCCTAAATAACCATAAGTAGCCTGTAAAGCAAGTGATGGATACAAGGCTGCTCGTTGTACTTTTGTATTGATGTGTAATAAATCTTTTTGTTTTTCAAGGGCTTGTAGCTCTACTCTGTTATTTACATTTCCTTTTTCAAAAGCTAATTCATAGTTAGCCTCAAATCCTTCTTTTGGTAGTTGGATAGATTGATTCATATCCATTCCTATCATATATTTGAGAGCATTTTCAGAAAGTTGTAAGCCGTTTATAGCTTGTTGTCTTGCTGATTTTAAATTATTTACAGTAACACTAATTCTATCTAAGTCAATTTTTTTAGCTAAACCTGCTTCATTCAGTCCTTTTACTACATTGGCTGTCTTTTCAGTAAGAGCAAGGTTACTTTCTATATTTTGTAATATTTGTCGAGCTTGATATATTTGATAATATGATTTTGCTACTTTTTCAATAATTTCATTTTCTGTAAGTTGCTGATTAAGCATATAAAATTCACGTGTGGTGCGTGCTGCTTTTAGCCCCATAAATACCGACTGATTAAAAAGTACTTGTGTAAGTTTAGCCTCAGCTGTAGAAGCCCACTTTTGCCCCATTTGCATTTTCAAAGGCTCATCACTTACAGGCATACCTGGAAAAGCAAATGTACTAGCATCAATATAAGTAGTTTGTAACTTATAATTATAAACCATACCTCCTGATGCTGATATATTCGGTAAAGCATTAGCTCGTACTTCTTGTATTTGGTATTCACTTTTTTTGACTTCAAGTCTTGCTTTTTCTGCATCAGCTTTATGTTCTAAGGCATAGTTAATAGCTTCTTTCAAAGTAAGTTCTTTATTTTGTGCAAAGGAAATAGCTGTAACACATAATAAAGTTATTGTAATAATTTTTTTCATAATGTTATACTTTTTGTTTATTTATATTGTTTTTTTAATTCTGTAATTATTTCTTTTATTTTTCTCTTTACTTCTTGATCAGAGATATTACCAATGGCACCTAAAGCATTTAAGTGTAAATAACTAACCAAAAGAATCCGCAAGAAAATCCATTTACTTTTACCTTCTTTATATTTCTCATATTCTTCTTGATCTATATTAATATGTTTTCCATTGCGTATTTCTTGTATATATTCTTGATGTTCTTGGTCATCATACCAAGGAGAACGCACCTCTTCTAACAAATATTTCTGAATAGTTGCTTTCTCTTTTTCATCAGTAGAAAGGTAATATTTCAGAGTATAAGCAGGCTCTACAAACGTCCAAGTATTAAAATTCTGTTTGAATGGAATGCTTAAAAGTATCTCTAAACAATGTGTTACCAATACTGTATTTTCAGTCAAATAAGCATCAAATAGCAATTCATACACTTTTTCTAAATCTGCTTTATTAGTTACTGAAAACTTTTTTTGTAATGCTTTCAAACGAATCTCTTGGTATGGAGAGAGAGGTTCAGATGGTATGAAATCTTTAAAATCTGTCATTTTATTTTCTTTCTCGTTCTAACACCCTTTCTAATTCTTTCAATCCTTTTTCATTAACAATTATTCTGAAAAAGTATTCCAAAATAGTATAGATAGTTTCCCAAAAAGGGAACTCTTTCTCAGAAAAAACATCTGTAACTGAACGAAGGCGCTGTACATAAGTATAAAAAATCTTATAAAAAGCCACATTGATATCTTTCCTAAAAAGTTCTTCTTCCCAACCTTTTTCCAAAAGTTTATCTACAAAAAGTGCATCAGTTTTAGCGAACTCACTTTCCATTCGTTTGTATGTTTTAGGATAGTATTTTTGTAACTCCCAAATAGGACGATCGCTATTGATATTAAAAATTTCTCGCACCTTTTTTTGGTTGTAGTATACATTTTCTATCACTGAGCCTTCTCCTTGTACAAAAGTAGTTACATTTGTACAACTCATTTCTAAGGCATAATCCAAACAGGCTTCTACTAAATCATTCTTTGAGGGGAAATACTCATAAAGTGTCTTTTTAGACATTCCTAATCCGTTAGCTAAATCGTCCATTGTAAAGGTTTTAAACCCATACTTCATAAAGTCTGCTAAGGCACGTTTTACAATATCTTCTTTCATTGTATAATTTAATTTGGGCGCAAAGGTACAATAAAAAACTTAATAAACAAAAAAAGTTTCCATATTTTTTATAAATATTTTCAAATAAAAACTACCAATCTGGACGACCTGTTAAAGTATCCACTTTTCGTTTAATATACATATAACAGTTGTTATCTTTTTCCCTTGTCCATTTTTTATAATTGGTTGGCGGAATTGGAGTTTTGTTTCTATTGTATCTAAAAAAAACATAAATTGTATCTCCTTTTATTACGCCCATTCGTTCTTGATAGTTGGCTACTGTTTTAGAATTGGCAACAAATAGTTCTAATTCTACCTTATTTGGATTGTGCATTTTATAATATCCTGCATTCCATTGTGTTGATGGAGCATTATATTGCAAAGAATCCTGAAAAAGAAATCCAAAAGCACAACGTCCATTAGCAAAAAAACGTAAATATACAACATAAGGTTCTCCTTTATGTGTAAAATACATATCTTTATTGATATAAATAGCATTGGTATCAATGTTATCTTCTGCTTTTAGCTGGTATGGGTTCCGAGCAAGCCAAAAATGAGGATTATAAGGACGAGGCATACCGCCCTCTTTTTGTCCTATGTTATAGTAATTTTTCCCAAAACAAGTCATTGGATAATAGAAAACTCGGGAATTACAACTTACGTATATACAGGCAATTATAATAATTATAATATAAATATATTTTCTCATTTTGATAAAAAAAATAGGTAACTATTCGTTACCTATCTTATAAATAGAAATTAAATTTTAAGATTTATTTTTATCACCAAGCATTGTTGGCATTACAAGCATATAAACTTTTTCTCCTTCATCCAATCCATCTGCTGGAGTTAAAATACCTGGTCGATTAGGATAAGACATTTCTAACATTACCTCATCTGATGATAAATTATTCATCATTTCAATAAAAAACTTAGCATTGAATCCTATTTCCATATCATCTCCTTCATAACTACAAGGAATAGTTTCTGTTGCTTTATTGCTGTATTCTATATCTTCTGCAAAAATTTGTATTGAATTTCCTACAATTTTTAAACGTACTTGATGAGTAGATTTATTTGAGAAAATAGATACCCTTTTTGTTGAACCAAGAAGCAATAATCTATTGATAACCAACTTGTTAGGGTTTTCCTTTGGAATAACAGCCTCATAATTTGGGTATTTTCCATCTATGAGCCTACATACATACTCCATATCATCAAAAGAAAACTTAGCATTGCTTTCATTATACTCAATAGTTACATCAGTTTCAGAGCCTGCCAATATTCCTTTTAATAAATTCAGAGGTTTTTTAGGCATTACAAACTCTGTTTTATGAGGAGAAACAATATCTTTACGTTCATATTTTACGAGTTTATGTGCATCAGTAGCTGCAAAAGTAAGCCCATTTTCTGAAAAATCAAAAAATACACCATTCATTATAGGACGCAAATCATCATTACCAGTAGCAAAAATGGTTGTTTGGATAGCTGTAGCTAAAACATCTCCCATAATAGATACTTTATTAGGGTCTGGAATATCTACAATAGACGGAAATTCTGCAGCATCATAATACGCAAATGAATATTCCGCATTATTTGTACGTATTTGAGCCGTTTTATTATCATTTACTATGAAAGTAATAGCTTGTTCTGGTAACATTTTTAGGGTATCAACCAAAAATTTGTAAGGCACAGCTATGCTCCCTTCTGAGTCAGACTCTACTTCAATAACTCCTTTAATTGTTGTTTCTAAATCTGAAGCAGATACAACAAGTTTATTTTTAGATAATTCAAAAAGAAAATTATCTAAAATAGGCATTGTATTATTAGAATTAATTACCCCTCCTATGGTTTGGAGTTTTTTAAATAAATACGAACTTGATACTATAAATCTCATTACTCTATGATTTCGTTACTAAACTATGTGCAAAGATATTTCAAAATTTATTAAGAATAAAATTTTTTCACTAAAAATTATGAAATAAAACGTTTTTTATAGAAAAAATGTACAATTACACCTAAAATAAGAAGAACTAACAACGGGAAGAAGAAACTTATCAATTGCCATTTTTTCTGTTCTTCGCTTATCTTCTTCTTATCTAGAAAGGCTAATGCTACTTTTTTATTTCTTAATTGAAGAAAATTATTGTCATCTAATAAATAATTGACACAATTTTGCAAAAATATTTTATTATCATAAAAATTATTTGTCCATTTATCATACCCCAATTCCAGAGGTTCATTTTGGATAATATCATTACGGATAATATCTCCATCAGAAATAAAAATCATTTTTGTAAAATTACTTTCATCCTGATTTTTAGAAAGTTCTATCGGTTTTATTCTATTTTTATACATCGATGTAAAAACTCCTTCTAACAAGACAGCTACAGGTATTTGTCCTTTTTGATTGTCCTTCATTTCATCTATTTTATTAGAAATATCCAAATGAATTTCACGTGGAGTACCTTCCAATATTGATAAAGGTGAAGAAGTAAGCAAAATACTCTTTTTCACAGAATTAGAAAGTGTGTCTATACTATTAGCAAATTGTAACCGAATTCCATCTAAGTTCTTATTAATCAAATGATTATTTTTAGATAAAATCAAAGGATTGTATATCCAAGGTAAATGTAAATATTGTGTCTGACTTCCACTTCCATTAGCAACTACAATATTTGTACAATACTGGTCATTAAGCAAATCTAAATTTATACGAACACCATATTTAAAAAGCATATCTCCTAAATTCAAATCTAAAGGCATAGCCATAGCTGTTCCGTTTTGATTATAAATATCTGACATATTTATATTTACCTGATCCAACAACCACAAAACTCTCCCTCCATTCATTATATATTGGTCTAGAACTTGTTTTTGTTCATCAGTAAATTTTTTAGTAGGCTTAGGTATTACTAACAAATGAAAATCAGATAATTGAGATAAGGTTTTATTTGGATTAGTAGCAACAGAGTCCAACGAAAAAGGCGCAATATTATAATATTGATTTTCAAGAGATAAAAAATCATACATTTCAATATCTGAAAGAGTCCCATTACTTCTAAGAAAAGCAATGTTTTTCTGTTTTTTCAATATTATTTTATAAATTCCATCTGTAATTGAATTTTCTAAATTCTGAACAGAATACTGTATTTTTTCTTGGTCAGAAGCTCCTAATTTATTTCTTAGCAAAGGTACTTGCTCCATTTTTTCTCCTTGACTAATTATTGCCCAAGGGAAAATATATTCATATGATGTTTTTCCTTCTTTAGAAATAGCTATTTGCAAAGGAATAAAACCATTATAACGAAGTTGTTGTATTTCTTTTTCTGGATTTTCTGCATCTTCCAGAGGGTTTATAAATTGAAAATGAATATTTTTATTTTTTGCACGATATTCTTCTAAAAGTTGTAAAGTTTCACTCTGCAAACGTTTATACTCAGCAGGTATATTATCTTTCATTAATACCTGAATAAATATCGGATTATCAACATCTTGTATAATATCTATTGTCGTTTGAGAAAGGGTATAACGCTTATCCTTAGTTAGATCAAAACGAGTGTAAAAATACCTACTAAATACAAAAACACTCAATAGTAAAACTATTGTAACTATCAGAAAATAAGAAGATTGCTTATTTATTTTTTTCATTTTTTTTCTGTTTTTAAAGAAATTACGGTAATACAAAGAAAAAATATTGTTACACAAAGAAAATAAATTACATTTCGAGTATCTATTACTCCTCGACTAATATCTTCAAAATGAGCTTTAAATCCAAATGAAATCATTGTATTATTTACGAAAATAGAAATAATTTCGTCTAAACCAAAAAATAATAAAAAGTTGAGAAAAGTAGCAATTACAAAAGCTATTATTTGATTTTGACTAATTGAAGATGCCCAAACTCCAACAGAAATAAAAGCAGAAGCTAATAAAAATAAAGCGATATATGAACCTATGGTACTGGCTATATCCAAATTACCTACTGGAGTTCCCAATTGCCAAACCATATAAACATAAAGTAATGAAAATAAAAGAATTACAAAACAAAATGACAATACAGCCAGAAATTTAGCAAAAGCTATTTGCCACTGAGAAATAGGACGAGTAAATAATAATTGTAACATTCCAGAACGTTTCTCTTCTGAAATAGTGCGCATTGTTATAGCTGGAATAAGAAAAACAAATATCCAAGCTGAAAGTAAAAAAAATGGTTGCAAATCTGCAAAACCAGTTTCAAAAATATTATATTTACCTTGTAAAACCCATAAAAATAAATTATTACAAAGCATAAAAATACCTATTACAATATAGCCAACAGATGAAGTAAAAAAATAACGAATTTCTTTTTTAAATAAAGCTAACATTTTAATAAAAATTTGTTTAACTATAAACCAAACATAGAACGAAAATAACCCCTACACAAAAATGTAGAGGTCAAAATCAAACAATTATAAAATTTTAAATCTTAGGTATTACAAGCTCCTGTCCTATTTGTATAAGATCCGGATTTTTTAATTTATCTGTGTTTGCTTTAAATATTTCTTGGTATTTATTGGCATCACCATAATATTTTTTTGATATTTTGCTCAAAGTTTCTCCTTTCTCTACTTTGTGTATATGATATATTTTATCCTCAGAAACTTTTATATCAGCTTTTATATCCGTTGGGTTCTGCCCCGCGATTTCTTTTAGCTTATCCCAGAAAATATTTTTCTCATATGGAGTATAAAGTTCTCCTGTTATTTGTAAATACCCATCTTTTTCATCAGAAAGAAGGTTTCTCATTCCTAATTCTCTTGCAAAAGAGAGTAGTTGTTCATACTTTGCTTTTAAACTCATCTTTATTAAATTTAATTTGTCAAATGTACAATATTTTTTTAAATAACAAATAAAATATATGTTAAATTTAATATCCTTTTTCGTCTAAGAATTGTTGTAAGCTAATAATATCAGGGAATAAAACTTTACGAGCTTTGCTTCCTTCAAATGGTCCTACTACTCCTGCCGCTTCCATTTGGTCAATCAAACGTCCTGCACGGTTGTAACCCAATTTTAGTTTTCTTTGTAATAAAGAAGCAGAACCTTGTTGTGCATTAATAATAATTTCAGCTGCCTCTCGGAAAAGTGGGTCACGGTCAGACATATCTATCTCAAGGGTTTCACTACCTCCTTCGCCTATATATTCTGGCAATAAGAAAGCATCTGGATATGCCTTTTGAGAACCTATAAAATCTACAATTCTTTCTACTTCTGGTGTATCTACGAAAGCACACTGAATACGAATAAGGTCATTACCTTGTGTATAAAGCATATCTCCTCGCCCTATGAGCTGATCTGCACCTGAACCATCAAGAATTGTTTTCGAATCTATTTTTGATGTTACGCGAAAAGCCACACGAGCGGGGAAGTTAGCCTTGATAATACCTGTAATAACATTTACAGACGGACGCTGAGTAGCAATAATCAAATGTATTCCAATAGCACGAGCCAATTGAGCTAAACGAGCAATAGGCAACTCCACTTCTTTACCTGCAGTCATTATTAAGTCTGCAAACTCATCAACAACTAATACGATATAAGGCAAAAACTGATGCCCTTCATTAGGATTAAGTTGTCTTGCTTTAAACTTGGCATTATATTCTTTAATGTTGCGAACCATTGCATTTTTTAGCAATTCATAACGATTATCCATTTCAATACAGAGAGAATTTAATGTATTGATTACTTTTGTATTATCTGTTATGATAGCTTCTTCACTATCAGGAAGTTTTGCTAAATAGTGTCGTTCAATTTTATTATAAAGTGTAAGTTCTACTTTTTTAGGATCGACAAGTACAAATTTTACTTCTGCTGGGTGTTTTTTGTATAAAAGAGAAGTCAAAACAGCGTTTAAACCTACAGATTTTCCTTGTCCTGTTGCTCCTGCCATCAAAAGATGGGGCATTTTTGTTAAGTCTGCAACAAAAGTTTCATTACTAATTGTTTTTCCAAATGCAACAGGAAGTTCCATTTCTGCTTTTTGAAAATTTACAGAACTAATCACAGAACGCATTGATACCATTGATGGTTTTTTATTAGGAACTTCTATCCCGATGGTTCCTTTCCCCGGTATCGGAGCAATAATACGAATTCCTAAAGCTGAAAGTGCAAGGGCTATATCCTCTTCTAAGTTTTTTATTCGAGAAATTTTTATTCCTGCTGCAGGTACTATTTCATATAATGTTACCGTTGGACCAATAATGGCAGATATTTTCTGTATTTCAATTTTAAAATCACGAAGAGTTTGAATAATTGTATTTTTATTTTCTTCAAGCTCCTCATCATCTCTTATAACTCCTGTATCTTTATATTCTTTGAGCAAATCCAAAGGAGGAAACTGAAAAGATTTGAGTTCCAAAGTTGGGTCATACTCTCCAAAATTCTCTACCAATTGTTTAGCAAGTTCTTCTGGTTCAATAGTTTGCTCTTGTTTTATTTCTACTTTAAAATCTTTATCTTCCACCTCTACAATAGGTTCTTCTACATCTAAATGCAATGGTGGAATATCTCTTTTATGTGTATAAATATCTAAATCATTTACTTTTTTATCTATGATATTTATATTTTTCTCTTCCTCTTCTTCCTCAAAATTATCTTTTTCTATTGTTGCTGTTGTTGTGTCTAGCGAGGTTTCAGGTTTATTTTTTTCTTTTTTATCAAAAATATGCGCAGATTTATTAACAAATTGATTTCCAAGCAATAAGGCTTGTTTTATATCCTGAGGCGTTATATTGAATTTTCTTATCAAATAAACACAAAGAGTTGTTAATAAAAGAAAACCTAATCCTAATTTTCCTATATAATCTCTTAAAAAAGAATTCATTTCATACCCTACTCTACCACTTAAAATTGTAGCTTCTGAACTAAAAAAGCCTAATGAAATAGAAATAAACAACATCCATAAAACACCCCAAAACCATTTTTGTATCACCCTGATATTCAGAGACAAAAGCAACTTTACTCCTAATAGACCTAATAACCAAACTGGTATAAATGCAGCTATACCAAAGCCTTTATATATGAATAAATTACCAAAATAAGCTCCTATTTTATTTAATATATTTTTAGGTTGTGCATTTCGATCTGCAAATTCTGACAATACACTTTGGTCTGCTTGCCAACTAAACATAAACGAAATAAATGCAATTCCTAATAAAATAGCAATAACAACAAACAAAAGCCCTGTTATTGCTTTTCGTTGTTGTTGTTTATCTATTTTATTTTTTGAAGTTTCTTTTTTTGAGTTTTTACTCTTTGCCATTATTATATAGCTGATTTTTAAATATTTATAAAACAAAAAAAAGCATCATATTGCTTAATTAAACAATATGATGCTTAAAAGCAATATTAAGATAAAACATCTAAAACTGCCTGATAATTAGGCTCATTAGTAGTTTCTGCTACTTGTTCGGTATAAATTACTTTATGATTTTCATCTAAAACAATAATACATCTTGAAAGCAATCCTCGAAGTGGAGAGTCTAACAATTCAACAGGATAATTGGCTGAGAAATCTCCTCTAAAATCTGATAGCGTTTCTACATTTTCTATACCCTCTGCACCACAAAAACGTTTATTTGCAAAAGGTAAATCTTTTGATATACAAAGTACTTTTGTATTTTTAAGTT
Organism: uncultured Capnocytophaga sp.; assembly: GCA_937919265.1. Classification (GTDB taxonomy): domain Bacteria; phylum Bacteroidota; class Bacteroidia; order Flavobacteriales; family Flavobacteriaceae; genus Capnocytophaga. The sequence continues at coordinate 10,325 of CALFOY010000165.1, forward strand.
TAGCAGCTTCTTGGTTAAACTTTCTAATAGAAGCAGCGCATACACCTGTATCTACACTAGGAAATATACTAAGAACCAATCTTTTACCTCTATAATCTGATAAAGATTTCTCTGTCAAATCTGTAGCTACAAGGGTAAAATCTGCAGCTATTTCACCCACTTTTGGCAACTCTCCTTTGGTTGTAGCAGGCTCATCGTGAAATGTTATTTTAGCCATTTTTTTATGAATTAAAATTTAATCGCCAAAATTAGCCTATATTTTTTTGATATACAAATAAACTTATCAACAAAATTTTTATTCTATTGATTATTAAAAAAGAAAATCATTCTCTATTTTTTCAATAATTTATACCCTATATAAATAAGAGGTAAAGCCATTGCTCCTAAATAAAAAGTATGCTGAATAACTAAAAGAGGGTTATAAAGAAGAACTACAATTAATCCAAAAAAAGCTCCTCCTAAGTGTGCTGAATGTCCCAAATTATCACCTCTTTGAGGATTTAACATCATATAAGCCGAATATCCAAAGTAAATCGTTCCAAAAATCCACCCTGGCATAAAATTTACTCGAATAGAATCTGGAAAAAGTGCAATAGCAGCAAAAACAATACCTGAAACAGCACCAGAAGCCCCAATTGCAGAATAATAAGATTGATTTCTGTAAATATAAAGACTAAAAACACTTCCTAAAACCATTGAACCGAAATAAATCACCAAAAAAAGGAAACTTCCCATTGTTTGAACAATAATTCCTTGAAAAAAATACAAAGAAAGCATATTGAAAATAAGATGAGACCAGTCTGCATGTAAAAAACCTGATGAAATAAGCCGAATATAATCTCCTCTTTTTACTTCTCTAACATTAAATTTATATCGATTAAAAAAAGGATAATTATTAAATCCTTGATAACTTATAACAATAGTTGCAACAAGGATAATAACAAAAATAACACTCATAAATATATTTAATTAAAAAATTAATATTCAATACTTTATACTCTTTTTTTTAGATTTTAATTCATTTAAAAATTATATCCATAACAAAATAGTTAATATTACAATAAACATTATAACCAATGGCATAGAAAATTTAAGCCACTGCTGATAATTGATATTAACCATTGTTAAAGAAGGTAAAATAAGACCTGTTGGAGTAAGAAAGCCCATTATTCCCATTCCGAAAAGATACGCATTAACAACACTATGCCCCTCTACCCCTACAACAGAAGCTAATGAACCTATAATAGGCATAGTAAGAACTGCCATACCAGATGAAGAGGATATAAATAAACTTAATACAGAAAAAACAACCATTAAAACAGGTAAAAACAACATTGGCGACATTCCTTGCACAAGGTCTGTAGCGTAATGTAAAATTGTTCCTGATATTTGCCCATCATTAAGAATAAAAGATACACCTCGCGCTATTCCTATAATAAAGGCTACACCTAACAAATCTTTTGCTCCTAGTATGAAATTCTGAACAGATTTTTCTTCCCCTGCACGTTGTAAGACAGCAATAACTATAGACGCTACCAAAAACAAAGCAGTCATTTCCTGGAACCACCATTCCCATTGAGATACTCCAATAACCATAACGACAAAAGAAAGTCCAAAAATTAATAATTGTATTTTTGTAGAAAATTTCAATTTTGTTGTTTTTTCAGGAGCATTAGAGACATAAATTTCAGGAATAGCAACCCCATAAACAATAGATTTTTCAGGATATTTTTTCACTTTTTCAGCATAACGAATAATGTAAATTATACTAATTACCAAACAAATAACCAATGCTATAATTCTTATAGAAAATCCTGAAGTCCAATCTACGCCAGCTGCATCTGAAGCTATAATCACAGCAAAAGGATTGGTCGTAGAAGCCAAAGAACCAACGTTTGAACCAATATAAATCACAGCAAGAGGCACCATCAAATCATAACCTGCGGCTAAAAAAATAGGTACAATTATTGGATAAAAAGCAAATGTTTCTTCGGCTAAACCAAATGAAGTTCCTCCCAAAGACAATAAAAAACATAATACAATGATTAGAATTCCTTCTCGTCCTCTTAATCGATGAGCTAAATAACCAACCCCTTCATTCAAAGCACCAGAACTATTGAAAACGCCAATAAAACCGCCCAACACCAATACAAATAATATAACTTCTATACTATCATAAATTCCTTTTATTGGAGCAAAAAGAATAGCCGAAATACCTTGCGGATGTGGTTTATCTTGCTCATAAGTATTAGGAATTGAAATTGGTTTTTTAATTTTTTCAGAAGTAAATTTTTCCAACTGAATAGAAATAGCTCGTTTATCCAATTCTTGTTGGGTAGCAGGCACAGAGTAAAGTGTGTCTTTTGTTTGAATAATAAATTCATTTTGAGCTTTGCTATATGAAAGCGTACTATATGTACCTGATGGTAATAAATAGGTTAGTATTGCAGCAAAAATAATTACTAATAACAATACGGTATAAGGTGTAGGAAATTTAAGTTTTTTCATTGTTTTTTTATAATTTCTTCAATAAAATTTAATACAAACTCACTATTTTTTAGTTCATAACTGAGATTTATAGGAGTGATAGTTTCGGTTATCAGTTGCCAATTTTCGTTACGTGTTCTAACTATATCCGTAGAAGTAATGGTTACTACTCCATTTTGTAAAGCAATATGCTGAAGTTCATAGAGTCGCCATTCTTCTTCGCGAGCATCTCTAAAAAATGTCTTTTCAAACAAAATTTTTGTATCGGCAATTTCATTACGACTTTGTAGTTTATTCTCTTCATTGATTCCCGTAGTAAGTCTTTTTGAGTAATAAATCGCGTCATTTCTTTTATTTTACGATGGTTTTAAATAATTGGTAACCTACATATTTTTTTAAATCAGGATAAATATTTTGATAGAAAAGATCCCAATAACTAGCTATACGGCTTTGTATACGCTTTTGGTAGATAGGATTTTCACGAAAGAAGACCTTTAATTTATCACGAGTATCATTAGGAAGTTCGTGGTGAAGCACTTCTAATATTTCTATCACATAATCCCCAAAAAGTTTGGCGATAAAGGGCAAAGCAAAATCTTCTTTCACCTCCAATATTTTTCTTAAGTAATATTCTCTTAAATGACCGTTGCAATGACACAAATACAAGCAATTAAGCATTTGTTCTTGAACTAAAGTCAGACTTTGGGTATTGTATTCTCCAAAATAAACTCTTTGAGGTAACTCCAAAAATTCCCCTTTGAGGCAAACCGCTTCCGCTCCTATAGTTTTGAAGTCCTTAGGGTCATTTTGCTGTAGAAAATCTGCTATTTTAGTAGCATCTTTCTGCAGGTAAGAGGGAAAGGACTTTTCTATCATTATCTTTCTTTTATTTGTAAGGGAGTAGTATCATAACCCAATAACTGCAAAAAGAGTAACCCATTGAGGGGAGCTATTTTATTACTGCCATTCCAGCCTTGTTCTGTACCCCAGTCAATAAGTTTGGGTATATATTTAGGCTCATTGAGATTGATGTTATCTTCGGTTTGTGTAGTTTTATTCAGCAATTTGATATTTCCATTTAGAGGTTGCCCCATAAACTCATCTTCAATAGTGATAAAATCAATACGTAAAGGAGTATTTTTCTCACCATTTAGGAAAATACGTACCGAAAGTAGTGAGGTATTATCTCCCTTAGTGTTATAAACCGTATTTATCCGATACAAATATTCTTTATTGTTATGAACTAACTTTCGAAGTTTTTGTTTCATAGTGAGTAGTTTATAGAAATGGTTTTTACAATATGATCCAATAGTCGCAAAAATACTTTCCTATCAAAATTATTGTTTAGAATAGTGCTACCAACGGTCTTGCACCAGTATTGTTCCTCAATAGCTGTTTGCATAGCTTTGAGTTGTGTTATCACAGTTTCAGCAGAGAGTCCTAGAAGCGCCTTTTGGATATCCTCAGGCATAAACGAAAATGCCTCAATACCACAACACTCCCTAACACATACTACCTCCAACTTATCAAAAAAGGTATTTAGCGGTGCAATATAAGGGTCAAGGTCTAACATTTTTTCACTGTAATCTACTGGGAGCTCTTCAATAAATAGGTTATTTCCGATGAGGATGGGCATAATATACTATTTTACATGACTAAACCTCTCTCAATATTTCTGCTTTTTTTAAGAGTTGGTCTCTAATTTCTTTTGTAATAGCAAAAGCTTCTTCTCCTACTTCTCTAATTGGTTTTAACATAGATTTGTAGCCTTCAAAATTTTCTGTTATATCAATTCTTAATAAGAGATTTTGATTTCCCCAATATCGACTATGTACTCCAAATAGTTTCCTTATATTTTCTAACAAATCAGGAAAATACATTGATGCAAGAGTTTGTATTTCAACTATTTTTTTATCTCTTTCTAAATATTGTAGATGAAAATCATTTACATTCATTTTTATAGAAGATTCTATACTACTTTGTATTAAGGAAATATATCTTTCAAATTGACCTGCAATATTATTAATCTCTTTTATTGCAAGTAACTTTTCTTTTCTAAGACTCTCTTTTTGTTCTTTTTCAATCTTGAGTTTTTCTATATCATAATCTTTTTTATGGTTCTCTTTATCTCTTTCTAATTGAGATATATTGTTAATTTTAGTTACTCTTAAAGTAAAAAAACCTCCTATTATAGCACCAAGTAAGGTGCCAAGTAGTGTGTAAAATCCTTCTGTCATAATTGTATTATTTTTTAGTATTTGAATTTTTATTATTTAGTTCTTTCCCAAAAATTTCAAAATGTTTAGTCTTATCATTTATAGTATTTACTATAGGAAATATAGCATCTTCTGAAAAAACTACTCTATTCTTTTTCCCTAAAGTTTCTATCCATATAAAATTATTGTATGTTGCATTAATATTATCAGTATTGGGGTTTTCAATAGATAACTTCTTTATATTTGTCCAATTTAGATAATAGATAACAAGTTTAAATTGATCATATGAAAAATTAAAATTCACTTTTTCCTTAACTTCATTGTATAAGTCAGAATAATATATAAATTCTCTTTTTTGAGTTAACTTAAGTTCTCCAATAATTTTATATAAAGGTTTTCCCTCATCATTAGATATTTTTCCAATATCACCAGCTGAAATAGCATTTAAAATAACATTAAATACACCATCTTCCCTTTGGTCTATATCAATATTACTACTTGATAGAATGTTATCTTTGGCATTATATCCATAAATACGATTTGATTTAGGATTCAGTATTAAAACTTCACGTGGATTTATATCAAATATCTCTGGTAATAGTTTAGACCAAATATCCATAAATTCTTTATTCTTTTCATTAGCTTTTATCTGTAAGAATCTATTAAAATCAGTTGTTGATTTATTTGCATGTTCATTTTTACCAGATGATCGATAATAAATAGCTCCACATTTTAGCTTATAATCCGTATTCTCTACTTTAGGTACTAATATTTGAGATTGTTTTTCTATCAAAAGGTAATAATATTTCCTTGTGCCGATATTAAATTTTTGCAAATCAATTCCTACCCCAACATTTGTTATCTTTTCAAATTGCTGGGTAATTAGGTTTAAATCTATTTGCTGTAAAATATTAAGATTAGCTTCATCAAGACCTAAGTCATCAATCTCACCTGTCTTTTTATTTTCTTCAAAACCAATTAGCACAATCCCTCCATCACTATTTGAAAAGGAAATTATATCTTTACAAAAATTAATCAAAAATATTTGAGTAGGTGTGTGTGTACTATCAATATTTAGTCTGCTCTTGTAATCCAAAAAATCATTTTCATTCGGATAATTTCCATTATCTTTTAAATCTGAGATAATATTACTAACTTTTTCTTTTAGATCTTTTAGCCTCATTTTTTAGTACTATTTTATTGAATTTTCTGCCGATTATTTCCTAAAAAGACTTCTATGAGCAAATAAAACTTAAGAGCCGCCGTTTTATCTAACAGATTCTTACACTCTACTACATTAAATTTTACTGTCATAAAATGTAAATTTAGAAAGTTAGTAAGTTATTCTTTTTTTAAAGATTCTTTAAAATCATACCAAGATTCTACATCAGGAGAATATTTAGAATCTAAATGGTTAAGAAAATACTCCCTTGATTTCTCAGTTAATATAAGAGTTTCTGATAGATAACTACATTTAAGAAAGTACGTAATTGATTTATTATTTTTTCTTTCTTCACAACTAAAAGCTCCCATTTCTCGAAGATACTTCACTGATATATACATAAAATATATATCATCTTCACTATCAATTCCTAATAACCAAAGTTTAATATCTGTCATTTTTATATATTTTTAACTTATTTCTCATTTCACTAATCATTCAATTTCAGCACCGCCATAAATGCACTCTGTGGTATTTCCACATTCCCCACTTGGCGCATACGTTTTTTACCGGCTTTCTGCTTTTCTAATAGCTTACGCTTACGGGAGATATCCCCTCCGTAACACTTGGCGGTAACGTCCTTACGCAAGGCTTTGATGGTCTCACGAGAGATGATTTTAGCCCCAATAGCCGCTTGTATCGGGATATCGAACTGCTGGCGCGGTATCAGTTCGCGCAACTTCTCGCACATCTTCTTGCCTATATTGTAAGCATTATCGGCGTGGATAAGGGCAGAAAGCGCATCTACCGACTGCGAGTTGATAAGGATATCCACTTTCACAAGGTTAGAAGCACGCATCCCAATAGGGGAGTAGTCAAACGAAGCATAGCCCTTGCTCACCGTTTTGAGGCGGTCGTAGAAGTCAAACACTATCTCGGCCAAAGGCATATCAAAGTTTAGCTCTACACGCTCAGGGGTGAGGTAGTGCTGGTTGGTTATCTGTCCGCGTTTTTCTATACAGAGCGACATTACTTGCCCTACAAAGTCCGATTTGGTAATGATGCTCGCCTTGATATAAGGCTCTTCTACACGGTCTAATTTCGAAGGGTCGGGCAGGTCTGATGGGTTATTAACGATAATTGCTTTTTCGGGTTCTTTCTTGGTAAAGGCGTGGTAACTAACGTTAGGCACGGTGGTAATAACGGTCATACCGAACTCGCGCTCTAAGCGCTCTTGCACAATCTCTAAGTGTAGCATACCCAAGAAACCACAACGGAAACCAAAGCCCAAAGCCGCCGAACTCTCTGGGGTAAACACCAGTGAAGCATCGTTTAGCTGTAGCTTTTCCATTGAGGCGCGTAGCTCTTCATAATCTTCGGTGTCTACCGGATAGATACCCGCAAATACCATTGGTTTTACGTTCTCAAAACCGTCAATAGCTTCTGTGCAGCCATCTACTGCCGAGGTAATAGTATCGCCCACTTTCACCTCGCGCGCATCTTTAATACCGGTGATAAGGTAGCCCACATCGCCCGCGCTAATCACTTGCTTAGGCACTTGGTTGAGCTTAAGGGTACCTACCTCGTCGGCATCGTAAGTCTTGCCGTTGGACATAAATTTGATTTTCTGCCCTTTGCGTATCTCGCCATTCATCACGCGGAAGTAAGTCTCTACCCCGCGGAAAGAGTTGTACACCGAGTCGAAGATAAGCGCTTGCAGCGGTGCTTTAGGGTCGCCTTTAGGGGCAGGGATACGCTCGATAATCGCCTCTAAAATAGCCTCTACGCCCAAGCCCGTCTTACCACTGGCAGGGATAATATCCTCAGGCGAGCAGCCCAGTAGGTCTACTATATCGTCTTTCACCTCCTCAGGGTTAGCGCTGGGTAGGTCTATTTTGTTGAGTATGGGTATGATTTCAAGGTCGTTTTCAAGAGCCAAATAAAGGTTAGAAATCGTCTGAGCCTGAATGCTTTGGGCTGCATCTACTATCAGTAGTGCCCCCTCGCAAGCAGCAATGGAACGCGATACTTCGTAAGAGAAATCGACGTGACCGGGGGTATCGATAAGGTTGAGGATATAAGTTTCGCCTTTATACACGTACTCCATCTGTATAGCGTGGCTTTTGATGGTGATGCCGCGCTCGCGTTCCAAGTCCATGTTATCAAGCAATTGGTCTTGCTTTTCGCGTTCAGTTACGGTTTGAGTAAAGTCGAGCAGACGGTCGGCTAAAGTACTTTTGCCGTGGTCAATATGTGCAATAATGCAGAAATTACGGATATTTTTCATTCGTTTAATATTCAGTATAATAATGTTTAAGGGGCAAAGATACGAAAAAAGTAAAGATACTAAAATAAAAAATATTTTTTAATTTTATAATAATAGCTTTTTCAGATTTTAATTATTACTTTTAAATATAAAAATTACATTTCAGAATAATCAATGTTTGATTTTTCAAGTTTTATTTATAATTTTGTTGAATTATTTTTTGCCAAAAAGAGATTTTTGCTTATTGGTTGGCTCTATAACATCTAATTAGGCTTTAGACTTTTTAAGACAAAAATAACTTTTGAAAAAGAATTTATAGGAAATTTACAACAAGGGAAATCAGAAAGAGAAGAGCAACAAAAAATAGAAAAACAACATAGGATAGATAAATGGGTTGAAGAGGAACAATAAAAAATGTGGAGAAGCCCTAAATTTTAAAATATGAGAAAAATAATTTTAATTATTATGGTAATGTTTTTATTTTCCTGTCAGGAAGAAAAAAAAATGGAATTTATACATTCCAAAGCTATTAAAAGCCTTTTTTTAATAAAAAATCCTCCAAGTAGTGATTCTTTATTAAAAAAAGAAATAAGTCTTTTCCTAATAGAAAGTTATAAAAAAATGGTGGAGGGAGGAAGCTATAAAATGTTTTATAGATATACTGGTAATACGAAAGATTTTATAAAAAGTGAAAGACCCGGTGGGTATTTTAGAGAATATTTAGACTACTATCCACAAGATGAATTAGCAGTATTTTTAGTTTCAAAATGCAAAACAGATACCACAAAATTAGTTGGAAAGTTATTTTTTTATGGGAATGATGGCAGTGAATATGGCTTAACCAAAATAGATACACTTATTTATCATTGTAAATAAATATGAAGTAACCCTATGGGATCACTTTGGTTTAAATTTAACTGATATGGAAAAGATTTTTAACATAATACCAAGCATAGGAGAAACTTTTGTATGTTGGTTTATATTACAACATCTTAGAGAGTATAAGCCCTTTATAACTAAAATAACCTTTGAAAAAGAATTTAAAAATAGTTTGTAATGGGGAAATTTATAATATTATTACTATTTTTAATGGTATTTTCTTCTTGTAAAGAAAAAAAAATAGAATTTATAAAGTCTAATGTAATGAACTTAATTTTAGTAAAAAAGATTTATTTTTAGCTAATAAATAGTAAAAAAGATAAGTCTGTCTTTTATTATATTGTAAAAAATAGTAAATTTTATTTTTACGATAATAAAAAATGTTTTATATTTGCACGAATTTTACATTAATGCAAATGAGTGTTATCTATATGTTAATATCAATAAGTACATTAGTTGCTGGTCTTTTTTTCTTTTTATGCATAAAAGCAATAAAAAATGGGCAATATGATGATACTCAAAGTCCATCAATACGAATGCTTTTTGAAGATGAATTGGTGCAGGTATCAGAAGAAAATAATTCCCAAAATTCTGATAACAAAAAGTAAAATAATACAAAATAAAGAAAAACACAAAATAATATAGAACAACAAAAAGAACTTAAAACTTACTAAATATCATTTTTTTATGGAAATGCAACAATTTTACTACGATAACAAAATTGTTAAGAAATTCATTTACGCAACGCTCTTTTGGGGTATTGTGGGGATGGCTGTGGGGCTACTTTTAGCCTATTTGTTTTTATTTCCTACATTAACTGAGGGTATTCCGTGGCTTAGTTTTGGTCGTTTGCGTCCATTGCATACTAATGCGGTTATATTTGCCTTTGTAGGAAATGCTATTTTTGCAGGAAGTTACTATTCTATGCAACGTTTACTAAAAGCACGTATGTATAGTGATTTTCTTAGTAATTTAAATTTTTGGGGCTGGCAACTTATTATAGTTGGGGCAGCAATTACTTTCCCTCTTGGGTATAGTACTTCCAAAGAGTATGCTGAATTAGAATGGCCTTTTGATATAGCTATTGCTGTTATTTGGGTAGCTTGGGGAGCCAATATGATTGGTACGCTTATCAAAAGAAGACAGCGTCATATTTATGTGGCAATTTGGTTTTATATAGCTACATTTGTGGCTGTAGCTTTACTTCATATTTTCAATAACTTAGAGTTGCCTATAAACTTTACTTCTCTAAAAAGTTATTCTGTTTATGCTGGAGTGCAAGATGCTCTTGTACAGTGGTGGTATGGACATAATGCTGTGGCGTTTTTCTTAACTACACCATTCTTAGGGTTGATGTATTATTTTATACCTAAAGCAGCAGATAGACCAGTATATTCTTACAGACTTTCTATTATCCACTTTTGGAGTTTGATTTTTATTTATATGTGGGCAGGTCCTCACCATTTGCTTTATACAGCTTTACCTGGTTGGGCGCAAAGTCTTGGAGTTGTATTCTCCGTGATGTTAGTTGCGCCATCTTGGGGAGGTATGATAAATGGACTTTTAACACTTCGAGGAGCTTGGGATAAAGTAAGAACAGAGCCTGTTTTAAAATTTATGGTTGTAGCTGTTACAGGTTATGGTATGGCTACTTTTGAAGGTCCTACTTTAGCGCTTAAAAACGTAAATGCTATTGCTCACTTTACAGATTGGATTATTGCTCACGTTCACGTAGGAGCTTTGGCTTGGAATGGTTTTCTTACCTTTGGTATGATTTACTATCTTGTTCCTAGAATGTGGAAAACAAAATTGTATTCTATTCGTCTTGCTAACACTCATTTCTGGATAGGTACTTTGGGGATTATTTTATATACAATTCCTCTATATATAGCAGGTTTTACACAAGCATCTATGTGGAAACAATTCAGCCCAGATGGTAACTTGGTATATGGAAACTTTTTACATACAGTAAGCGCTATTATGCCTATGTATATAATGAGAGCTGTTGGAGGAACGCTTTATATAATAGGAGCTACATTGGCTGTTATTAATGTTATAAAAACAATTCAATCAGGTAAAGGTGTAGAAGATGAATTAGCACAAGCGCCAGCATTGGAGGTTATTAGTAAAAAACGAGTAGCAGGAGAAACTCTTCATAATTGGCTTGAAAGAAAGCCAATACAAATGACCATTTGGGCTACTATTGCTGTGGCTATTGGTGGTATAGTTCAGATTATACCTATGATTATGGTAAAAGAAAATGTTCCTACTATTACAGAGGTAAAACCATACACTCCTCTTGAGTTAGAAGGAAGAGATTTATACATTAGAGAAGGTTGTGTTGGTTGTCATACACAAATGGTTCGTCCTTTCCGTAGTGAAGTAGAACGTTATGGAGAATACTCAAAAGCAGGAGAGTTTGTTTATGATCGTCCATTCCTTTGGGGAAGTAAACGTACAGGTCCAGATTTACATAGATTAGGAGGAAAATATAATGACAACTGGCATTTTGATCATATGCTTGACCCTCGTGAAACTTCTTTCGGAAGTATAATGCCTTCTTATCCTTGGCTTATATATAATAGATTGGATACTAGTAATTTACAAGATAAAATGAGAACATTGGCTACACTTGGAGTGCCTTACTCAGAAAATGATATTGCAAATGCTCAAAAAAATCTTGAAACGCAAGCACTTTCTATTGTTAAAAGCTTACATAATGACCCTAAATTTGTAGCAAGTTATCAAGAATCTATGAAAAATGCGGCAGTACGAGGTGAAGAATTTTTACCAATGGAAAAACGTGAAATCATAGCAATGATTGCATATTTGCAACGACTTGGAACGGATATTAAAACTAAAAATAATTCATCTAAATAAAGGTATCGTTATGATGAAATTCGTTAAACATCATATGGAAAGCATAGATGGAGTTTCTATTTATCCTATTATTTCATTGATTATTTGTTTTACTTTTTTTGCACTTTTATTTTGGTGGGTTTTTTCATATAAGAAAAAAGACCTAAATGAAATTAGTAACATTCCTTTAAACGAAGACGACAATAACAACAACATTTTATGAGAAATTTATTAGCTTTAATACGAATCCTTATTATTGTAGGGTTTGCAGCACTGATTCTCGAATATTTTTTCGGAACAGAACAAGCCTCAGCTATTGTATCAATTCCTGAAATATCAACATTTTTGATATTCTTCACTTTGGTACTTATAGCTATCGAAATGGTGCGCTATCGTACAGAAGATATTATTGATGACCTTTTGACTCCTGAGCAAAAAGCAAAAAGAGAAGAGGAAATAAAAAATAGCTGGTATGAGCGTTTATATCAAAAAATGATTGACCAAAAATCTCTTGACCAAGAGTCTGAAATTATATTAGATCATAATTATGACGGCATACAAGAGTTAGATAATAACTTACCTCCTTGGTGGACATATTTATTTTACGGATGTGTTATTTTTGCTGTTGTTTATATGGTAAAATATGATGTATTAGGTGGTGAAACACAAGAGCAAGAGTTTGAAAATGAAATGATTGCAGCTAAAGCATCTATTGCAGCATACAAAAAGGCAAATCCTAATTTGATAGATGCAGATAATGTTGTACTTCTTACAGCTGCTGCTGATCTTGAAGCAGGTAAAGAAATTTTCAGTGCCAACTGTATCATGTGCCACGCTCCAGACGGGGGAGGAGGAATAGGACCTAACCTTGTAGATGAACATTGGATACTTGGTGGTGGAATAAAAAATGTATTCCATACAATTACTGAAGGTGGTAGAGAAGGTAAGGGAATGGTAGCTTGGAAGACTGCATTATCTCCTAAACAAAGACAACAAGTAGCAAGTTTTGTACTTTCTTTACAAGGTACAACTCCTGCTAGTCCAAAGGCTCCAGAGGGAGATATTTGGACAGAATAATATAATATAAATCCAAAAAAACCTGCTCAAAAAAAGCAGGTTTTTTTATATAAAATGAAGAATATTATGGAGGAAAAATTAATTTTTAGAGAAGAAGCTAACGGAATATCAAACCCTGTTTTGCCCGAAGGAATTAAAAATTATCTTATTGATATTGATGGAACAATATGTGATGATATTCCTAATGAGCAACCCGAAAAAATGATAACAGCCAAAGCTTTTACAGATGCCCTTAATGTCATAAAAAAATGGTATGAACAAGGGCATATTATCTATTTTTTTACTTCTAGAACCGAAGAACATAGACAAATAACTGAAGAATGGTTGAAAAATAATGGTTTCCCTTATCACGGAATTATTTTTGGAAAACCTCGCGGAGGTAATTATCATTGGATTGATAACCATATAGTTAAAGCTACTCGTTATAAAGGAAAATTTACAGATTTTATTGAAAAAAATAAAATAATAGAAGTATTTGAAGAGTAATTTCTGTGTGATTAGTAAAGAAAGATAGTATAAAAAACTTGTAAAATATTATAGATGAGTGGTAAAAAGAGTAATATACTATCACTAGTTATTGAATTTATACAATAGATTATGTAGAGATAAAAAGTGAAGCATAATTGCAAAATTCAGCCTCTGTATTAGTATTAAATCATAATATTTACAGAAGCTGTTTTTTTTGTGTTTATATTAATATCAATTAGATAAAATGAGAAATTTTATCAAAGGAAATACGAACTGAGTTTATTTATTTACATTTTCCTATAATCGTATCTGGTTCATAGAAATTACCGTATTTATCATAATATCGTAATTCTCCCCATTGATTAGGACATTCCCCTTCTACAAAAAACTGACCTATACCACACTCTTTTCTATAGTTATATAAAAAATAGAAACCTGTAGGACCTTCATCATCTTGGTTATTATTAATAAAATATGAAGTCTCATAACTATACATATAAATATATATCACTTCATCTTTTGGAAAATTATTTTCAAGATACTTTTTAATCTCTAATTTTAGTTTCAACTCTTCTTTTGGAGAATTTTATTCTAAAATTACGAATAAAAAGCAAAACTACAAAAAA
>CALFOY010000166.1 GCA_937919265.1 uncultured Capnocytophaga sp.
GTACAGGAGTGCTATTTTTAGAAGGAGAATGCCCTACTACTCAAATAAAAGAACTTCTCTGATGAATTACCTAAATAAACTAATTCTCATCTTATTAGCAACAACAATCATTCCTATGCAAGCACAAAAAACCAAAGAGAATTTTTCTCAGTATTTCATTAAAGCCTTTACAACAGACCAGCAAGTGATAGAAGCTACTATTACTTTTTATAAAGAAGATAGAGGAAATTCCACAGTGTTATTAAATATGTTTTCTAAAGATGAAACGTTCACCTATACGGGCGGAAAAGTAAAGGTTTTTGTAATGACTTATCACGACGCGCTTAATCATCATTACGAAATGGTTTCACATGAGGTAAGGTCGCTATTCTATATCCTTCGCAAGCGTTTAGAACAGCAGGGCATAAAACTATTGATACAAGGGGCAAGGCGTCATTATTATATGATTCGGCATTTCAAACAGAATTTTCGAGCGGTAAAGTTAGTTTTAGGAAAAAGGTATGATTATGATAGTGCCGAAATAATAAATATCTTTGATCCCGAGAACGATTTTTCACAAATAGCTACCGTTCAGGAGCAAGAAGAATACTTTAACCAATGGTTTGAAAGCATTATAGGAGTAAAATACGATGAAAATAAGAGAAATAGTGAATAATAACTATTTGATAGACCTTATTACCGATAACCACAATACTCCTTTTTGGGAAATCACCTACCACTGGCATAGGATGTATCAGGCTAAGGGCATACAATATCAGCATTTTGTAGGAGAGATTACCACTACTTATGACATTCCCGAAGCCCTTATTTCTTTGCTGGATAAACAATGTCAATTAGTTAATGAAGGTGTTTTCTCGGTTGGTGAAATTATCGGGGATAAGATAAAGGCTTTTGAACTCAAATTGCAAAATAAGAACGTCACTATTGTAAACCTTTATATAGAAGGCAATGGAGTAGATTTTTGTATTGTAGAGAAAAATAAAGAGAAATAATTATGTTTCAAAATGATATAAACACAAAAACTATTGATTTTGAAAAAGACCCTAATAATTTGCCAAAGTATAACACACTCTTTCAAGAAAGTGAGTACTTAGAAGTAGAATTATGTATTGGAACGTTTTATATAAGGGAAATTTGTGCTGAAATTAAAAATGGAAACGGAATTATAGTAAGGTTAATATTTAATTATGTAGGAGATTTTCATACTCCTACGGGAAATTACTTTGATTGTAAAGATAACCAAAGATGGGAGGATAAATGGACTCATTGCAAGTTGAGGCTTGAAGAAGAGACTACCATAGGACAAATGTTGCGCCTCATCACTATAGCTAATTACAGCTTATATGAAGAGAACAGCGGATTCTTTATTAAAAGCAGGAATTTGTCAATAGTAATTTGAGCAGTTTAAGAACTTTGATAAATGTATAAAATAGTAAAAGGCGTATATAAAACCCCTGTTATAAGAGAAATCACTTTAAATTATAAATAAAAAAATGAATATACAAAATCTTTTTAAAATAGCGTGGTGTGCCCTTTTGCTTAACAAAACAAGGGCTATGCTTACGATGCTGGGCATCATCATTGGGGTGGGCTCAGTGATAACAATGCTTGCCATTGGCGAGGGCTCTAAAAAGAGTATCAAGGAGAATATTTCTAAAATGGGTACTAATATGCTCAATATCCGCCCAGGGGCAGGTATGATGGGCGGGGTGCGTATGAATATGAGCGATATGCAATCGCTAAAAATGACAGATTACGAAGCCCTTAAAAAAGAAGGTAGCCTACTGAAATATGTGTCGCCCGTAGTGAGTGGCAACGGACAAAGTATAGCAGGGGGCAACAACTGGCCTACCTCTATCTACGGAGTGAATACCGAATATTTGCCCATACGCGAATGGAGTGTAGCTGAAGGGAGTATGTTTGGTGAAGATGAGATTACCAATTTTGCCAAAGTAGCCGTTATAGGACAAACAGTGGCTAAGAACCTCTTCACAAATGGCAAAAACCCTATTGGGCAAACCATACGCTTTAAGAATATCCCTTTTAAAGTGATTGGTATCCTTACCAAAAAAGGCGAGAGCAATTTTGGTCAAGATCAAGACGATGTGATTATCGCCCCTTATACTACGGTACAAAAGCGTATTTTGGCGCAAACGTTCTTGCAGAGCATTGTGGCTTCGGTAATAGATGAAAGCCAGTCGGAGAATGCGGTGAACCAAGTAAAGAAGATTTTGGAGAACACACATAACCTTTCGGCTACACAAGAGAATGATTTTAATGTCTTTTCGCAACAAGAGCTCATCAGTACGTTTAGCTCTACTAGCGAGATGCTCACTATTTTATTGGTAGCTATTGCCAGCATTTCGCTCATCGTGGGCGGTATAGGCATTATGAACATTATGTACGTATCGGTAAAAGAGCGCACTAAGGAAATAGGCTTGCGTATGGCTATTGGGGCTAAGGGTAAGGATATTTTGGCGCAGTTCCTCATCGAGTCGGTGCTTATTAGCATTACTGGGGGAGTATTAGGCGTAATTATTGGCTTATTAGCAACGGTAGGCGTATCGCTATTTATAGGCTGGCCAGTGAGTATCACCTTGTATTCTATCGTAATATCTTTCTTAGTATGTACCATTACAGGGGTTTTCTTCGGTTGGTATCCTGCTCGCAAAGCAGCCGAGTTAGAACCTATTAGTGCCCTCAGATACGAATAGTGCGAGCCGCACAAGCAATTTTTATCTCTTACCTAAATTAAATGAAATTTTTAACACACATAGCCTCTTGGGCAGTGGTTTGCATTCTCCCTGCCCTTATTTTTATCTCCGAAGGCAATCATCGCTTTGAGGAGGCGTTTTACCGTTCGTTAGTATCATTACCTTTCTTAATGTTTCTTTTTTATACCAACTATTATTATTCTATCAACAAATTATGGTTCAAGGAGAAGCATTTAATTTATATTTTTGTTACAGTAGTTCTTATTATTTGTATATCTTTTTTGAAATACGAACTATTCTCTATCTTGGATATACACAAAAAAAAGCATCAACTACCGCCTTTCCGTGCGTTTATTTATTTTGATTTTCTTTCGAATCTACTTCCTATTATTTTTGCATTGGCTATACGATATGCTCAAAGAAATATACATCTCGAAATAGCCCAAAAAGAAGCTCAAGCTAATAAACTACAAGCCGACCTAGCTCAGCTAAAATATCAGTTGCAACCACATTTCTTTTTTAATGCGCTGAATAATATTTATTCTCTCATTGATTTTGACCCACAAAAAGCTCAACAAAGCATACATACTCTAAGTAAGTTGATGAGACATTTTATGCAGAATAGTAATGAAAGACTTATTCCTCTTAGTGAAGAGTTGAACTTTATCAATCAGTATATAGAATTGATGAAACTTCGTTTAACCGATAAAACAACCTTACAAATCTCATTCCCGAAAAATATACCTCAGCTAAATATTGCCCCATTACTATTTATCAGTTTGATAGAAAATGCTTTCAAACACGGGGTTTCTACCTCCCAAAGTTCAAATATAACTTTCTCTTTGAAAGTAGAAGGGAATAACGTCATTTTCAATAGTAAAAATACTATTATTCCCTCACAAAAAAGCCTATACAGTTCAGGTATTGGTATAGACAATCTTAAAAAAAGACTTTTATTACTATACCCAGAACGACATAGCTATATTATCAAACAAAAAGATAATCTTTATATATCAACCTTAACTATTTCATTATAAAACTAATAAAAAAACATTATGCCTATTACTTGTATTATCGTAGATGATGAACCTATGGCGTTACAACTACTAGAAAGCTATGTATTAAGAACGCCTTACTTACAACTAGAAGGAAAATTTTCTAATGGAATAGAGGTTTTACAATTCTTACACGAAAAAAAACAAATCGATATTATTTTTATGGATATACAGATGCCAGAAATTGATGGTTTAGAGCTTTCTAAAAAAATACCGATACAAACTAAAATTATTTTTACTACGGCTTTTGACCAGTATGCCATAGAAGGGTATAAAGTAAATGCAACTGGGTACCTACTTAAACCTTTTAATTATATAGAGTTTCTGGAAGCAACTGAGAAAGCTAAACAACTTCTTTTACCTACAAAAAACAAAGAAGTAGAGATACCAGATTATATTTTTGTTAAATCGGAATATAAACAAATTAAGATATTCTTAAACGATATTATATATATTGAGAGTATGAAAGACTATGTAAAAATATTTCTTACCTCTCAGTCCTCTCCTATTGTTACCCTATTGAGTTTGAAGAAACTAAATGAAGAGCTTCCAAAAGAAAAATTTATGAGAGTACATAGGTCTTTTATTGTTTCTCTTGAAAAAATAGAAATTGTAGAGAAAAATCAAATTATATTTGGTAAACAAAGAATTACAGTAGCAGAACCTTACCGAGAACAATTTGAAAATTTTATAAATGCAAAAAGTATATAATTATTCCATTATTCATATTATAAAATATTAAACAAAAACACACTACTACCCTACTCTATCTGTCTCTTATACACATCTCCGAGCCCACGAGACCGTACTAGATCTC